>DASPJC010000237.1:0-4645 GCA_035628815.1 Ohtaekwangia sp.
CCTGGCGGTCCAGCGCCTCCTGAAAGCGGTCGCGGAATTCCTTCGTCAATTCAAACTCAATCAGCTGCTGTTCCACGACTTTCTTCGATGACTTTAGTAAGGTAGATAAAGGTTTCAACCGGCAGTTGTTCCGCGCGCTTGTCGAGCAGTGCAAGGGATGAAACCGCTGCTGTCAAATTTAGATTTTTTAGGGCGTTGCGCAAGGTTTTGCGACGGTTATTGAACCCCTGCTTGACCACCTGCACAAACAGCTTTTCATCGCAGGCCAGGGTTTCCGTGGCATTGCGTTTCAAACGGATTACGGCCGACATGACCTTGGGTGGCGGCGTAAAAACACCGGGAGAAACTTTGAACAACATTTCAATATTAAAATATGCCTGCAGCAGCACACTCAGGATGCCGTAGGTTTTGCTGCCGTGGGGTGCCGCGATCCTGTCGGCCACTTCCTTTTGCAGCATGCACACGACCTGTTCCACCTGGTCTTTGTGGGCCAGCACCTTGAAAAATATCTGGGAGGAAATGTTATACGGGAAATTTCCGATGATTGAAAATTTTCCTACGAAGATGCGGGCGAGGTCCAGCGCAAGAAAATCGCCTTCGATGATCGCCGGGCCGACCACCGGGTAGTGTGTCTTCAGGTATTGAACCGCATCGCGATCGATCTCGACAAGCTTCAGATCAGTCTGATCGCGGCTGATGAGGAACTTCGTCAGCACACCCATCCCCGGGCCGATCTCCAGTACCTGCTGTGTTCCCAACGCGGGCAAAAGGGCATCAACAATCTTTCCCGCCATACGCTGGTCGTGGAGAAAATGCTGCCCCAGGAATTTTTTTGGCCGTACCTTGTCGTTCTTTTCAATCCGCATACGGCGCCAAAGTAACGAAATAGGTTGCAGGCATCCGGCATCCTTCACAAAATGTCGGCATGATTTTCGGAAAATGTAATCGCCCCGGCGCTTCCATCGCATGGCTTCACACCGTTTGCGCCTTGCTTCTGACGGCCGACTTTATTAACTCGCAAGGGATTGAAATTTACTACATGACTGCTATACAGAAAAAACGTATCGGAATAACCCTTGGTGATATCAATGGCATCGGCGCAGAAGTCGTCATCAAAGCACTTGCCGATGTCAGGCTGTTAAACCTCGTGACACCGGTGCTGTACGGATCGTCGCGCGCCATCTCCTTTTACAAAAAACAACTGAACATCGAGGAGTTTAATTACTCACAGGTGCGGGGGCGCGGACAGTTTATGCCGAAGAGTATCAACGTCGTGAACAGCTGGGATGATAACCTGGAGATCGTGCCGGGCAAGGCTTCAAAAGAGACGGGGAAAGCTGCGTTGGCCGCCCTCCAGCAGGCCTGCGCCGATTTGAAGGAAGGCCACATTGATGCGCTTGTCACCGCGCCCATCGACAAGCACACCATCCATAGTGAGGAATTCCCGTTCAAGGGCCATACCGAATTTTTGAATGGATATTTCGGCGTACCGCAAAGCCTGATGTTCATGGTGAGCGATACCCTTCGGGTCGGCCTGGTAACGGAACACATACCCGTCAGGGATATTGCGGCGGCAGTAACCAAAGAGCGGGTCGAAGCGAAACTGAAACTGATGGAACAGTCGCTGAAAAAAGACTTCGGTATTACGAAACCAAAGATCGCCGTCCTGGGACTCAATCCCCACGCCGGGGATAACGGGTTGATCGGTTCCGAAGAAGAATCCATCCTGAAACCCGTTATTGCCGACTGGAGAAATAAAGGCAAGACCGTGTTCGGCCCGCTGCCAGCCGATGGCTTTTTCGCCGCGGGAAGCCATCTGAAATACGACGGCATCCTGGCCATGTACCACGATCAGGGCCTGATACCTTTCAAAACCATTGCTTTTGAGAACGGGGTTAACTTTACCGCCGGTCTGCCTTTTGTCAGAACCTCGCCCGACCATGGTACGGCATATGCCATTGCCGGTAAAAACCAGGCCGACGAGGGGTCCATGCGGGAAGCAATTTACCGGGCTAATGAGATTTGCCGGCAGCGGAATGAACCATCTACAGAAAAATAAGCTTTGTTTGGTTGGACAATTTTACCGTTCGACTGCTCATATCCGCCTAAAAAGTTATATTGTATAAATTTGGAGTTCAAGTTTTGGTTGAAATGGACATTGTTACTAAAAAGCAGTTAAACATACTTATTCAGCTTGCCGAGGCCGACAAGCATTTTGCCAAGATTGAGCGGGAACTCATCTTCAAAATTGCCAAGGACCGCAAGTTTCCGGAAGAAACGGTGCACGAGCTGATCCGCAACCCGGAGCCCATCGATTCCCTGGGTGCTTTGTCCATGGATCAGAAATTTGACTACCTGATGTCCAGTGTTGAACTGGTATTCGTGGACCAGAACGTGTTTGAAAGCGAAATCATCTTCAGCAAGAATATCGCGATCAAACTGGGATTCAAAAAAGGTGTGATCGACTATTTCATTGAAAATTACGGTAAAAAGAGCCGCGAGGAATTCCGCGAAATTGCCCTTAAACAATATATTTAGCTGAAAAGGGCTGTTTCCACCCCATGAACGGTGGTAACGCATCCGGCGATTTCAATTTCTAACCGTCGCCTGGTGCATTTTCTCATTAATTATCATACATTTGCCGACTAATTTTTAACACCCCCGGGGGTTAAAGTGATGGCGGCTTACGGTGTAAATATTGTCGGCCTGAGCAACAAAACGCACCATTTCGAGTACGAAATCGGCGAAAAGTTTTTCAGGCAATATGGTGCAGACTTCCTGTCGGACGGCCTTTTCCATGCAGATATTGAACTGACAAAGCATGAAACGTTCATTGAGACGGAATTTAAACTGAAAGGCGTGGCGCGGTTGATTTGCGATCGCAGCCTTGAACCGTTTGATTTCCCGGTTGAACGTGTTCACAAGCTCGTTTTCAAGTTTGGAGACGCCAACCAGGAACTGAGCGATGAGATTGTGATGATCGCACGCGATACGGCCGTACTGGAACTGGGACAATATATTTACGAGTTCCTGGCCCTGGCAATCCCCATGAAGCGATTGCACCCGCGGTTCCGGGAGGCCGAAAGCAATGACGACAACCCGGAAGGTAAGATCGTTTACAGCTCCGAAACCGATAAGCCCGGCGATCCGGACGACATTGATCCACGTTGGAATATTTTGAAGAAATTAAAATAAACTGTTTTTAGACCATGCCAAATCCGAAACGAAAAACCTCGAAAACCCGCCGCGATAAAAGAAGAACGCATTATAAGGCTACTGCCCGGCAATTGACTGTATGCCCTACTACCGGTGAACATCACTTACCTCATCGCGCATTCTGGCACGAAGGCAAGCTTTACTTCAACGGCAAAGTAGTAATGGAGAAAGAGGTTCTTGCTTAACGCATGAACAGCACAAATCCTGAACGTCTGCAGACTGCTGATCGCGTGATGACTATCATCACGTTTCAGGATCGCTGGCCTGGCGCCGGTTTGGGTGGATAATATTTCAATGATTTCTAATGCTCGACAGTATTGTCGGGCTTTTTCTTTTTATTGGTTTGACCATTCGGGTCGCCGTGATTTGAACCGTAAACAATTATGACCAACATCAGAGCAGCCATTACCGGAGTTGGCGGATACGTTCCGGATTACATTCTTACCAACCAGGAACTTGAATCCATGGTGGAAACAAGCGACGAGTGGATAACGTCGCGCACCGGAATCAAGGAAAGGCGCATCTTAAAAGGAGAAAACCAGGGCGTCTCCGTGCTGGGCATCGCCGCCGTAAAAGATATGCTCGCCAAAACCAACACCGATCCGAAAGAGATCGACTGCCTGATCTTTGCTACCGTTACGGCCGACATGACATTCCCCGCCACGGCCAATATCGTCGCAACCGCCATCGGTGCCGTCAACGCCTTTAGTTTTGACATGAGTGCCGCTTGTTCGGGTTTCATTTACGCCCTCACCACCGGCGCTGGTTTTATCCAGTCCGGCATGTATAAAAAAGTGATCGTGATCGGCGGCGACAAGATGTCGGCGATCATGGATTACACCGACCGTACCACGTGTATTATTTTTGGCGATGGCGCGGGTTGTGTGCTCCTTGAACCGACCCATGAGCAGGAAGGTGTAATGGATTCTATTCTCCGCAGCGACGGCGACGGCGAATCATACCTGCACATGAAAGCCGGTGGAAGCCGGATACCCGCCTCGCACGAATCCATCGACAAACGCCTGCACTATGTTTACCAGGAAGGCGCCGCAGTGTTCAAATTTGCTGTCAATCATATGGCCGAGGTAGCCGGGCAGATCGCCTCCAGAAACAATCTCAACGCCGACAATATCACGTGGCTTGTACCGCATCAGGCCAACAAACGAATTATTGACGCAACCGCGAGCCGGGTAGGTATCACCGAGGATCGCGTGATGATGAACATCGCCCGCTACGGCAACACCACTGCCGGCACCATTCCCCTCCTCCTTTGGGATTACGAGAAGAAACTGAAGAAGGGCGATAACCTGATCCTCGCCGCGTTTGGCGGTGGCTTTACATGGGGCGCCGTGTACGTGAAATGGGCGTATAACAGCTAAACTTGTATTTATTTAATTGATTCGTAACTTAATGACCTGATTTTTTATGG
>DASPJC010000238.1:0-12577 GCA_035628815.1 Ohtaekwangia sp.
GGATTGTATCGCTTTCGCAAAGTTACCGGCGACACATGAACAGCGGCACCGGGATACATGTGTCGTGCGCTTTTGACCAGGTCGGCATGCGACTCCAGCGTTTCCATGATGGAGAGATCATCAAAGGCGTGCTCCTGCGGATGAATGGAAAATGTGACAAAGTCCAGAACATCTGCCTTAAAGCGATTTTGATTGAGCTGCGCAAAGTTGTAATCTGTCCCCGCACCAACGAGCACAGAGGGCATATGTGCTTTTATGGATGGCACCCGATCGATAATAGCCTGATCGGTGACGTTCCTGTCCTTGCCAAGCAAGATAAGGGTCTTGATCGGCATTTGCTTTTCCGCAGATTCATTGACGAATGCATTCCACTCGTATTCAAAATTATCCGTCAGGTGCAGGGCTATTTCAAGGGGCAGTTCAAGCTGTGAAGCATTCCGGGTATCGGTCAACAGTCTGTCTTTCCAGTTTTCATCTGTCGGACGAACTTCTATGCGATAATGACTGAGCTTCAATTCCTTTAGCAGTCGGATCGCCTCAGGTGCCAGCACATCGGTTTCGGTCGATGCAGCAATGCCGATGGTCGGGAGATTGTGTGGCTCCGCTGTTGTTAAAGATCGTATTGGAGAGCTATTAAACCCTTCCGATAGTGCAGCTTCAGGTCGGAAAGTGACGCGCTGGTGAACCTTGTCTCCACGCCGAAGCAACACAGGCACAGGGTTTTCGAGCGGGGTGCAGAATGTTTTGAACGATGAATCCGACCAGTTCCGCTGATCTTCCGTCTCAAAAATATCACCCTCGAAATCCAGCCGGTATGCATGACCATCGACATTCCAACGCATGGCTTTGACGTTCTTGAAAGGATTTTGTGGTGCGATGAATTCAGGAAATGTTCCGGTGGAAGTATGTCCATCAGGATGAATCAACATGCACGGGCTGCCTGCTGTTTCCCGGAGGGGGTGCAAAATACAAAAGCCCGCCCGGTTCTTAAGAAGATCCGTCAATGCTTTTCCTTCGATTTCAAATACGATCTCTCCATCCGCCGACGCGTGCACGGAGACTTTCCATACGAAGACATTTACGCCATCACGCTGATGGGAACATTCGTATTGAATATTGAAGGTATTGTTGTTCGACGTTACTTGTTCGTTTGCAATGGTGACTTCAAGCGTTGCCCAGTGCTCATCCCGTAGTGCAAAGTAAATCATCCTGACAATCTCACTCTCACCATAACGAATATAGCGAAGAAATCCATTTTCATAAAGTACCGAGAACGGCCCGGCCTTGAAGTTTTTGCTGGTCATCGACGATTGAAATTTTTGGTTTGCATACGCGGCCAAAATTATAGGCGACTACTGGTCGGCGCCCGGCGCTTTATAATTCCGTGATGCATCGTCAACGATCAGCACCCAGTCCTGGCCGTAGCCGGTGGTCGGTGGTGAAAATTCCTGTTGCGCTTTTTTGGAATATTTTCCGATCGGGGCAGACGTTCCGTTACGCGGATTATACCAGTAAGCCATGATCTCCTTTCCGGCGATCTTCCCGGTATTAACCGTTATCTTTTTTCCCTGCGCGCTGTACACAAAGATGTAATCAACGCCGCGGGTGGCCTGAATGCGGTCATTGGCATTCCGTGCGTCCATGATCAAAGATTGATCCGGGATCCTGTCGAACATCGGCCGGGATTCAATAAGCCTGCGCAGGTGCTGTAACTGTCCTGCGCCGGGGAGGTCGATGGCAATATACCACGGGTAGTGCGGACCATTCACCGGCGTACGGTGCGGTGCGTACATCTGCCATACGTCATGGCATCCATAGGTATGACCGAATGCGCCGGCAAAGACATCGAAGTAGGCATGTTTGCGTATGTCGTATGCGCTGGAAATACCCAGGTCATGCGCGTTAAAGCAAACGGGATGATCTTCATACAACGGCTCTCCGTCGATTACGGGTTTCACAGGGTTCAGCCGATAGACGTATTGTACCCTGTCCCAAACGTTGTTTTCACGGCAATGCCCGGTCTGGAACATATTGAAATCAAGCCAGTCATCGTGATGAAACCATTTTGACGAGCCACCATCTTCAAGATTGTTGGGTTGCGGATGGAAGGTCATCAGCGCGTTATCGTTTCCACCGGTTCCCGCAACAATACCCTTTGCCATGGCGCGCCATATAGCGACATCGTTGTCGTTCCGGGGATTGCGGTCGCCTCCCAATATCCAGATAATATTTTTTTGCGTCTTATAACGGTTACCGATCCACTGGCCATAGACCTCCGCATTTTCAACGCTGAAAATCTCGGGGCCGGCCCCCCAGCGGTCTTTGAAAATTTTGTCGCCCCAGGTCGGGAGGAGCCCGACATACAGACCAAGTTCCGCGGCTTTCTTCACAATGAAATCCACGTGTTGAAAGTAAGCTTCACGGGGTTTGGTGGGATCATCGTTCTCCAGCGGGATCTCACCGTACGGGTTCGGATCATGAAGTCCGTCAAGTTCTGCTAACACAACGGCCTGGATGACCGTAAACCCTTTATCCGCCCGGTTTTTTAAATACTTTTCAGCTTCTTCCCGTGTCAGCCTGTGAAACAACTCCCAGGCGGTGTCGCCCAGCCAGAAGAACGGTTTACCATCAGCGGTTTGCAGGAAGCGCTTGTTGGCACTGACCTGCAACTGTGCATGGGTGGCAAAAAAGGCGAGGAAGCAAAGGATAACAAAGAGGGTGATGCGCTGGTACTGCATGGCGTAGGCTTGTGATGGTTTTCGAAAGATAAACAAGAACGATGTATGGCGGTAACCCGGCCTGTAGGGTATTCAGTTGCGTCGGCTGCACGGAAAGATGCGCTGTGAAAAAAACGTCAAGGGTACCGGATTGTGGCGCTGAGGCCAAATGTTATCTTTGCCTGCCTGGACATCTTCGTTACCCGAAGACGTTGTTTACATGTAAAGATTGTACGTATGAAAAGCCTTCTCTGGAAACGTTCTTATGTCGTGATATTCCTGATACTGATGTGCTGCCAGCCGAAAAGAGACCAGGCAGAAATGGCGCGCGAACTGCAATCCATTGATCTGCGGCGCGGCGAAATAACGCTCTGCGGTACCGGGCAGGCGCAGTTCGGAAAGGTTGACTTCGGTCTTTCCTGTCAGGAACAGGTGCGGGATAATTTTAACCTTGCGACAGCCCTGCTGCATTCTTTTGAGTACGAAGCGGCGGAAAAAGTTTTTGCAAAAGTGATTGATGCAGATCCGGAATGTCTGATGGCATACTGGGGCGTAGCGATGAGCAACTTTCACCCGCTGTGGGCACCACCGACGAAGGAGGAACTGGAAAAAGGCTCGAAAATCATCCGGCTTGCCCGCCGGCAAGAAGCGAAGTCAGCCATCGAAAAGGAATACCTTGAAGCTGTCGCCGCGCTGTACGACGACTGGGATAAACTCGATCACGCTACACGGCTGAAAAAATTTGAAAGCGCAGCCGAAACAATGTACGTGCAGCATCCTGATGATAAGGAAGCAGCGATTTTTTATGCGTTGGCACTCCGCGCGGCATCTGATCCGACCGACAAAACATTCACAAAGCAAAAAAAGGCTGGCGACATATTAATGGCGATGTTTCCCAATGAACCTGACCATCCCGGTATTGCGCATTATATTATTCACACCTATGATTATCCGGAGCTCGCATCGCTGGCGCTTCCTGCGGCCAGGAAGTACGCGGCCATCGCGGCAAGCTCAGCCCACGCGTTGCATATGCCATCACATATTTTCACGCGGCTCGGACTTTGGGATGAATCGGCGCAGTCAAATATCAATTCCATTTCGGCGGCGCGATGCTATGCCGAGAGTACGGGGATAAGGGGGCACTGGGATGAAGAACTCCATGGCATCGATTATCTCGTTTATGCCTATTTGCAGCAGGGAAGAGATGAAAGCGCGAAAGCGCAACGGCAACAGCTCATGGGAATGGAAGTGGCGTCGCTTAACAGTAATAAAAATGCCTATACATTCGCGGCGGTTCCCACGCGGTATGCCTTAGAGCGGAAAGACTGGGCCGAAGCAGCAAAGCTGGAACTGAAGCCTGACAATTTCCAGTGGGAAAACTTTCCGTGGGAGCGATCCATTGTTTCTTTTGGAAAAGTATTAGGCGCCGTTCATACAAAAGATAAACGTACTGCAGCCGTCGCGTTGGCTGAACTGAAGAATAATCATGCCAGCCTCCTGGAAAAAAACAAAGCATACGAAGCCAACCAGGTCATGATCCAGATCAGCGCCGCAGAAGGATGGATAGCGTTTTCGGAGGGCAGACATCAGGAAGCCGTCACCCTGTTAACCACGGCGGCTGATATGGAGGACGCCACGGAAAAGCATCCTGTAACGCCAGGCGAGGTACTCCCGGCCCGGGAGTTGTTAGCCGATCTTTACATGGCGCTGGGATCATTCGACAAGGCTCTTGCGGCGTACGCGTCTGACCTGCAACGCCACCCCGGCCGGTTCAACGCGCTCTATGGTGCAGGGCAGGCTGCGCGGCAAGCTGGGCGTTCTGAGATCGCCGTGGAATATTTTAAACAACTGTCAGCACAGGTACAGCATCGCGAAATAAACAGACCTTCAGTGATGGCCGGGGAGTCGTTCCTGGTGTTAAATCGCTGACGATCTTTGTCGCATCAAGCCCGCTTGCGTCTATCCCTAACGTGACGCGATCATGCCTGTGACCCTTTCAGTATGAAATCACTGGTGAATTTCTGCTGTTCTTTTTCAGGTAGCGGATGATGCGCCGCGCCCTGTACGTCGCGGAAGAGGCGTTCGAGTTCGAGGTACCGGTAAAAACTTTGACCACCGGCTACTTCCATCGCCTTGTTTACCGTTTCGACACAGGCTTTTGCAACGATCGTCTTTCTCATCAGGATGTTGTTTCCGAAATGGTCCTCGGGCGCAAAATTATACTCGCTGCAGAACGAGATCATGTCCTTTGACACCACCTGTGCTGTCGTTAACGCGTTATACATTTCACCGACGAGATATTTGACGGAGGGTGTTTTGTCTTTTTTATTCATGGCAACACCGGTTGCAATGTGGGCGGCCTTCTCAGCAATGCCAACATAGACCGACATGATCAATGGCATGGCTACTGTAAGTACGACGTTGTAGAAGAGATGGTATATCCCCCGTGGGCGGCGCAAAACAACAGATGATTCCGGGATAAATACGCTTTCGAGTTTAACCGTCTGCGAACCGGTTCCCCGCATGCCGAGGGTATACCAGTTGTCGATGAGGCTTACGCCTTCCGCCTTCATCTGTACCGGGAAATGAAGCACCTGCCAACCGGTTTCCGGATCTTCATACGCGCCGCTGGTGATCAGCACATTGCCGACCGGTGATTGACTGGCAAAGTGTTTTTCACCGGTGAACAGGTATCCATCCTTCGTTTTAACCAGCTTGCCATTGGATTCCAACCAGTCATTGGCCCCGGTACTGACGAGTATCAGTTGCTGATTGGCCACCTTCCTGAGGATCTCTTCGCCGCCTTTACCTTGCTTGTACTTCCAGATATTCGCGGCCAGCAAATGCTGGTGCATGGAAAGGGCCAGCGCAGTCGAACTGCAATAGCGTGATAAAATTCTCAGGATATCGCACATCTGGGCATACGACATTCCTTCGCCACCGAGCTCTTCTGGAATGATGGCAGCAAAAAATCGATGATCTTTCAGCAGGGCGTAGTTCTCTTTTACGAAGGTGTCGTTACGGTCGTGTTCGGCTGCCCGTGCTCCGAAATCCTTTCCGAGTGTGTGGGCCAGGTCACTCCACGCGGTGCTGGTCTTGTTCTCAATAGTCGTTTCCATGGGTCTTTTTTTTGGGTAAAAGTAAGCGAAAGGGGCGTCAGCCGATATTGTATGCGGACGTAAAAGTTTGGTGAAAAGTCGGCTTATCCGGGAGAAGGTTTTGCATCACAGATGGAATCCGGCCCTGTCAGGAGGCCATGCGGGCCGACCTCTTGAACTGCAACGGTGTGATGCTGTGTTCTTTTTTGAACACGGTGATAAAATGCGACGTGTTTTCAAACCCGCTTTCAAAAGCGACCTGGGTGATATTTTTGTCGGAATTCTCCAGTAGACGTTGGGCCAGGGCGAGTCGTTTTTTTGTCAGCCATTTTCCAGGCGTTGTGCCGTAGGTAGTCACAAAATCCTTTTTGAACGTCGTCAGGCTTCTGCCGGATAGCCGTGCAAATTCCTCGAGCTTCAGATTAAACGGAAAATTTGTCTCCATAACATCCCTGATGGAAGTCTTTGATTCGCTGGACAGCAAACGAAAATAGTTGCAAAGCGCCTGATTTTCCGGCGAGCATATCAGGTTTAAGATAAGCTCCTTGAATTTTATCTCCAGGAGGCTTGTTGGAGGAGGCTCGTTTTTCAGAAAGTAACTGAAGACCGATTGGAAATACGCGGAAAGTGTTTCATCCATGGCAAGCGGAAAAACAGCATCCTGGTGCGTGTTGCCATCGGCAGGAAACTTGAATCCATTTTGCTGAAAAACATTGGCAATAAAATCGTCCGGTACGAAAAGGATGAGTGCACAAAAGTCGACTTCAAAAAATTTGTGGATGATGCTGGCACCCTTCTTCACGAAGATCGCTTCGCCGGTGTGAACGAGGTATTCGGCGTTCAGGGTTTGCCATTTTTTCTGCCCGCTCAAAACGTAAACAAAGTAGTTGTAATGTGACCAGATCTGGAAGACTGGCTGCTTCTCCAGGCATTTGTATTCCGTAAAAAGCAAATCGCTGACCTTAAACTGTTTAAAGAGCCGATTGTCATGCGCAAAGTCGAACAGGTTAACCATCGCCGGAGTGGAATTTAAGCATGGCAAAATCCGGGTTGCTATGCTGCAGTTCTCTCCAATTTACCTTTTTTCAGGCAATTCACCCTGCAAACGCGACGCCTGCTTCAAAGGTTTGGCCGGTTTAGCACCGATCTGTCTCCCATTGGTAGACATAGTGCTCGGTATCCAATGTAAGGCCCGCCTTTCGATACAGATTATTACCGATGGTATTGGTTTTCGCCGTCTCCAGCATGAACCCGCAGGCCAGCGTTTCGCGGCATAAAGTTTTCCCGCTTTCGATCAGGGCGACTGAAATCCCCCGGCCGCGAAATCGCTCCTGGACAAACAAATCGTTCAATAACCACAGCCTTTGCATACGAACGGAAGAGAAGAGCGGGTAGAACTGGACAAATCCGGCCAGGTCCTGGTTATGCATTGCTACCATGATCACGGATTCCTCACCGGCCATCCGCGCAGACAGGAATTGGCGGGCGGCTTCGCGGTCAGATGGACGCCCGTAGTAGACGCGGTATCCGTCGAACAGTTCCGACAGTGATGTCAGGTCTTCAGGGGTTGCCTTTCTTATTTGCAGTTCGTTCATTTGTTCTAAAAGCTGGTAATTGCAGGCTGATTTGTAGGTCGTCCAGTAATAATGCGTCATAAATTGACGCCATCCGCCAGCACCTAATCAAGTAAATTCTGGCCGCAGTCACAATCTGCCAGTGGCCCGAAATCCAGCCGCCAGCAGCTTAAATGGAATGAACGGCGTGCAATGACACTACTCAATCCGGTATGATACATTGTACCAGTTCCATTCCCATGTTTTCCCGTTATCGGCGGAGAAGGCCTGGCTCCATACGGGACGCTCTTTGTCGCGAGCATCCCAGCGGAACATAAAAATAATTGGTTTCCCATTGAACGTGTCCTTGCCGAAAAAGTGCCCGATTCCGTTCTCAAAAGATCCGATCACCGGCGGGTCCATCACCCCGACGTTACTGGCCACCCAGTGAAGGCTCCACAGTCTGGTTTGGGGATTAAACAACCGTATCGTTCTGCCTTCCCAGGCGGCGCCATCGAACGTGGCATGACAAACGTCCATGTTGCCGGCGCCTTCCAGGAAGTTGAAGTCCTCAACGATCGTTTCGAATTCTTCCCATTCGCTGGAATTGCTCAGTCGTGACATAAGTTTCCGGTGCTTTAATTTCCATTTGCCCACGAGAAAATCAAAGTCCTTTGCGGATGAGGCAGGGGCGGCGGTAATTAACAGGTCTCCCTTTGAATCGAAGCGAACGCCGGGTATGGGAATCGCATTATTGTTTTGGGCTACTGTTTTAAGGGGTACGTCTGTCATTCTTTCTTTAACATTGTACCAGTTCCATTCCCACGTCCTGCCGTTGTCTGCCGAGAACGCCTGGCTCCAGCGGGGATGTTCCTTGTCACGGGCGTCCCAGCGATACACGACAATGATTTCCCTGCCACGATAGACATCCTTTCCAAAAAAGTGACCCACGCCGTTTTCAAATGAACCGGTCACGGGCGGTGCCATGGCCACTGCATTACTCGCCATCCAATGCAGCCGCCATAACCTGGTTTTGGAATCAAACACCCGGATCGTTCTGCCCTCCCAGGGCTTGCCGTCGACCGTCCCATGCCCGATATCCATATTCCCAATGCCGGTGAGTATAGGGAAGGCTGTTACAACCGTTTCAAACTCTTCCCAATCATTGGACTGGGTAAACCTGGATTTGAGCTTACGGTGTTTCAGTTTCCAGGTGCCGGTCAGAAAATCGAAATCCCTGGCTGACGATGTGGCCGAGGGTTTAATGGTCAACGCTCCGGCCGCATCGAAGTTCACGGTCGGAATCGGAAGCGGGTCCCCGGTAACGGATAAATTTTCCTGCGCATACGCATGCATCAGCGCAGTGATCAGGATGATGGCGAATAAATATTTCATGGTATCGAGATTAATGTAGACACAATGGTATATTGTTACTGGATTACCTTTCTCATCCAGTTTCGAGATATTACCTAATCCAGGATCCAATGGACATTTTGAAAACGCTGCTGGTTGTCGACAAGACTTCTACCATACCTGTGTACCTGCAGATTGCCAATGCCTTCATTCAAAAGATTCATGAAGGCCGCTTTCGCAAGGGATTGAAACTGCCTGGATCCCGTGAGATGGCGGGGCTCCTGAAGGTTAATCGCATGACTGCTGTTGCCGCATACCAGGAGTTGGATGCCCAGGGCTGGATCGAATTGATCCCCAGGAAAGGAACCTTTGTGAAAGTTCATCCATCCGTCGAAAAGCCTGCCAAACTGGGTGACCGCCTTGCGCCGCTCCGGTTACCGGAAAAACCGGGATTCCACTACGACACGAAACGTGTGCGACCGCTGTATGCGATGGATTTTCCGCCTGCGGGTAAAATTGTGTTGTACGACGGCGGCTTTCCCGATGTACGCCTTGCGCCGATTGAGGAACTCGCGCGGAGGATCAGGAGTCTTGCGCGCATCGCCGCCAATAAAAAATACCTGATGTATGGCAACGCCCAGGGTACGCTTTTTCTGCGGGAAACACTGGCCGATTTTTTATGCGACACGCGCGGACTTAACGTTACCGCGGACAACATCCTGATCACCAAGGGCGCGCAAATGGGCATTTACATTGCGTCATCGATACTGTTACAGCATAGCGATGCCGTGGTCGTCGGAACGCCGGGGTACGTCGGAGCGAACAACACGTTCAGGCAATTGGGTGCGCGCATCCACTATGTCCCGGTGTACGAAGATGGTATCGACGTCGACGCTGTTGAAAAGCTCTGCCGCAAGAGAAAAATCCGGATGGTCTATGTGATACCCCATCACCACCACCCGACCACAGCGACCCTTTCGCCGGACAAACGCATTGCCCTGTTAAGGCTGGCGGCGAAATTCAGGTTTGCCATCATCGAGGATGACTATGATTATGATTTTCATTACGGTGGAAAACCAATGATGCCCATGGCCAGTGTCGACCGGAAAGGTAACGTGGTCTACATCGGCACATTGACGAAGTCACTGGCACCGGCGATCCGCCTTGGCTTTATTGTAGCCCCGGTGGAATTTATTCGCGTCGCCACGCATTTGCGGAAGTCTATCGATACCCAGGGCGACAGCCTCGTGGAAAATGCCGTGGCCGAATTGTATAAGGACAATACCATAACGCGCCACATTAAAAAGTCCTTGAAGCTTTACAAGGACCGGCGCGATCATTTTTGCAGGCTGATGGAGGAAGAATTGCAAGCCTACGTTTCGTTCAAGGTTCCTGACGGTGGCATGTCGGTATGGACACGCTTTACGAAACACAGCCTGCCGATCCTGTCACGGCAGGCATTTGACAAGGGGTTGATTATGCGTGATGGAACTGACTACGATACGCCGGCTGTACAATACAATTCCGTGGGTCTGGGTTTCGCGTCATTGAATGACAGGGAGCAGGAACGCGCGATCGGTATTTTAAAGAACCTGCTGGCGGGGTGACGTCCGCCTCGCTGCTTCCTGCCAGTGCTACCGTTGCATTGATGAAGGTATAACATTTGACCTGCTGGGAAAAAATGTTAAGCCCTATGCGCCCATCATCATACCCGTGTCATAAACCAAATCGCCCTGCAGCGCCGATTTTCAGCAACCAGGGGAAGGTAAATCAAAGGAATCGTTTTGCGTTCGCCAATCCCGTATCGTGTATTTTAGTACTCAGCGCTTCGTTACTTTTGTTGAGCGGCTGTGCGACCCATAAACTGGGATCGTCTGGCCAGCGAAAAACGGCAGGAAAAACTTTTATCATCCTCGGTGCTTCGAGCGGCTTCGGTCGTGGCGTAGCGGAACAGCTTGGTGCTTACAAAGCAAATGTAGTGTTAGCTGCCCGCCGGACGGAACTGCTGGAGACTATCGCCGGGAAAATCAGGTCGGCCGGCGGTACTGCCCTGGTGGTGACGACAGACATCAGCAAACCGGAAGACGTACAACGCCTTGCGGAAACTGCGGTGAATCAATATGGAAAGATCGATGTGTGGATCAATATGGCAGGCGTTGGCGCGATCGGGCGGTTTTGGGATATACCACTTGAAGACCAGGCTACCGTTGTCGATATTAATTTAAAGGGTTTTGTCTATGGGAGTTATGTAGCGATCAAACAATTCCGGACGCAGGGTTATGGAACGTTGATCAACATGGGTTCGGTTGAAAGCGAAAATCCCCTGGCTTATCATGCAACCTATGCGGCGACAAAAGGCGGGGTGCTCAACCTCGGGCAGGCACTCAACCAGGAGTTGCGCCTGAATGGCCATAAAAAGATCAAGGTAGTCACCGTTGAACCGTGGGCGGTGGATACGCCCTTCTGGGGACACGCGGCAAATTACAGTGGCGGTACACCGCGGATGGCAGCAATGGACCCGCCGGATAAGGTCGTCAATGCCGTGATCCGGATGTCGCTGCGCCCGCGGAAGGAACTGCCGGTAGGGTGGAAAGCCAGGAGCACGTCGATCTTTCATAACCTGTTCCCTCATTTTACAGAACGAATGTCTGCGAATGTGGTGCACAAATATCAGATCGAGAAGGCTCCGCCCGCGGCGTCAACACCAGGATCGTTGTACGAGCCGATGCAGTCCGGTACAGGTGTTGATGACGGCGTGCGAAAAAGAATTAAACAAGAGAAGAAAGAAATGCGAAAGAAAAAGGAGGGATGAAGAGCTAAAGAATTCTACAAAGGCCCAACCGCTATTTAACTGGAATCACTTTAAATCCTAAGGAACCAGTCTACTGACATCGCCTGCCATCAATGAAACTGCAATACCGCGAACAATAATATCAGAATGCCAACCGGAAACGCCAACCTCCCCAATTTTGGTATGGCCGCGAGATCGGGGCCGCCATTGTTTTTGATTGCTTTCCGCCACTGCCTGTCAATCAGCAACACGAGGATAAGGAGGATAACCACCAATGATAGCTTGGCGATAAAGAACGGCATCGATCCGATGACCGACCAGTATGGCGTTGCAAGATAGCCGCCGGAGATGATCAGTAATATAATACCGATGAGTCCCATGTAGCCAAGTGCGCGAAGCCGGAGCATAAATTTCGGTCGCTCTTCGTTAGAAAGGTTTTTATTTGCCGCACCGATGAACAAACTGGCGAAACCAGATCCCATGCCAAGGATCAGGCCGAGGAAGTGGATAAAAAGAATGGCGTCTCTCATGCTTCTAAAACGAAGTAATCAGATAAACCACCAGTGAAAGTGTAACTAAAATACCTAACACGAGGAGCTCGCCTTTCAAAACGGTAACAAAGCCCTTAAGCAATCTTTTCCACATAGACGAATATACGGATTTTTTAAACCTCCGATCGTGGACGCTACAAAAAAAGGGCACAGTCTTATGACTATGCCCTCCTGTCGTTTCTTTTTTTACCTGTCCCGCGTTGTTCGCTTTTTCTGCGGAGCAGGAGCAGGCTTCGCTTCCTGTCTTCGCGATTCCTGCGGCTTTTGTACAGCGGGCGCGCTTCTTTCCCGGCTTTCGGTGCGGTTTACGGCAGAATTTCTGTTATTCTGCGCCGGAGCGGCCCGTTGAACAGGGGCGGAACGTTGTGGGTCCCTCGGGCTTTCCGTTGACCTGCTTCTGTTTTCCGCCGGCTTTGTTACGGGCTGACGGTCTTCACGGTCGACCGGAACCCGGGCGGGTTTCCGCTGAACATTTTCATCGTCCCGTCTGATGGAATGATCATTCAACTGCGCC
>DASPJC010000239.1:0-6894 GCA_035628815.1 Ohtaekwangia sp.
ATTGTGGAAATACCGGATCTTGGGACTCACGACGCCGATGGAAGGATCCTTGTAGAACGGCTCCAGCAGCTTCTCAAGAAGGTTTTCAGTCACCTCCGTATCATTATTAACGATGAAGTAAAAGTCGCCCTTCGCAGCGCGAATTCCAACATTATTTCCTCCGGTAAAGCCAAGATTTGTATCATTCACGATCAGTTTGACCTCCGGGTACGTACTTTTGATCAGCGCGGTGGGGTCTTCCTTGGAGGCGTTATCCACCAGGATGATCTCGTAGTTTTTATACGTAAGCTTTTTGGTTGACTCGATAAACTCGCAGGTAACTTTGATTTGATTATAGTTCAGGATGATGAGGGAGATCAGGGGCTGCTGTGGCATAGTGGAACTCATTTGTTATGATTTTCAATATTGACCTCGATGTTGTAATGGGGGGTATGAATAAATTTTTTGTTGGCGCCTTTCAGTTTGAACAGCAGCAGGAACATGCGCAGGAATATCCCGGGAATTTTAAAAAGGGCCTTCAGCAGGTCGAGTGTGTAGTATTCCCGCGGGATAGATACTGCTATGGCGATGACCATCAGCCCGGAAAACATCAGCCAGATTTCATAGCCGAACGCGAGGTATTGCCGCAGGAAAAAGAGCGCGACTGTGAGTACTCCCAGGAGCCCGATATTCACCAGCCTCGGCAATTGAATGTTGCGTAAGACGGCACTGTTGAAAAATGTAAAATCACCCTTCAGCAAAGCGATCATCCCAGGTTTAAAATATTTGATCAGGTAATGGTACTGACTTGAGATCCATCTTCTGCGCTGGTTGTCGAATACCTGGTCCTTCTGCACTTTCTCGTCGAATACCCCGGCAGTCTTCAGGTAAAAAACTTTAATGCCACGTTTCAGTAGGAGCAGTTCCATTTCGCGGTCAAACCCGCCGACGGACGTCATGCCCATCAGGATGCTTTTAAAAATGGGGAAGTTAACGGAAATGGCAGAACCACTGATGGAGGAAGACAGCCCGAGCGCGACCGTGCCCTGGCGGTAGACATGGTTGTTAATAGCTTCGCTGAGGCCGTCGAGGTACGACAGTTCATTGTCCTTGTTCTTCGGAAGCCGCTGTCCCTGGATGGCTTCGTAGCCCATCTGGTGGATGGCGTTTGTACGTTCCAGAAAATCGGGAAGCATTACGTTATCAGCATCGAGGATCACCGCGTAATCGAAATTGTCGCGCGGCCTGAGTGCTTCGACGAGGGACTTGACTTTCGTGCTGGTTTCGAACTTCACTTCGACCACTTCAATGGGCAGCTTCCGGAGTTTTTCAAGCGTGGCTGGCTGCAGTGAATCGGCAATGACGATGACCGTGTACCGGTCCTTCGGATAAGCCTGCAAAAGCGCCTTCTCTGCGACGCTGAGGATGACACTGTCTTCCTTGTACGAAGGAATGAAGACGGCGAACCTGCTGTATTTTACGGAAGATTTGGAAGGGGACCGGTAGAAAAGGCCGGCGACGGAAAAGACAAAGGTATACGCTACGACATATCCAAAATATAAGAGCAATAGCGATTCAATGATCGTTATAAAAACCACAATTCGAGGACTTTAGATTATTATACCTTTTCTTTTTGTAAGAGTGCAGGAAAGGTAGAGAACAAAATCTTAATATCCAGCCAAAAAGAGTTTTTCATGGCGTATTCCATGTCGAGTGCAATGCGTTCTTCGGGCGACATATCTTCCTTTCCGCGCTTGGTCACCTGCCACAGGCCTGTAATACCCGCAGGTGCAAGGAATCTCCAGGCGATCTGGTCCTTCGTCAGTTTTTCTGCTTCGTAGAGGGGAAGCGGGCGGTTGCCCACGAGGGACATATCGCCTTTCAATACGTTGATCAGCTGAGGGATCTCATCGAGGCTGGTGTTGCGCAGGATGTTGCCGACGCGCGTTACGCGGGGATCGTTCTTGATCTTGAAGAAGACGCCGTCCGTAGAATTTTCACTGTACTGGTTAAGGTGTACCAGCTGTTTTAATTCGGCATCGGCGCCTGTCCGCATGGAGCGGAATTTATAGAAATCGAAAATCTTGTAGCCCGCACCCGCGCGCTTGCTGATGTAGAATACCGGGCCTTTTGATTCGAGCTTGATCAGTATGGCAATTAGGATCAGCAACGGCGAAAGGAACAGCAGGCCCGTCAGTGATACAAGGATGTCAAACGTTCTTTTGAGCGCCCACAGCTTTATTTTCGGCAGTTCATCCAGTGACTGGATCACCGCATAGGGCTTGTTGCCGCGTTGATTCTTATAGTGTTTAAGTTTCTTGATGAACTCGATCCGCTTCAGGAAAGCATAGGTGATCGGGCCGTACTGGTACTCATCCGCACCGATCTTAAAGGCGATGTCTTTGGTGGATTGGTCGAACTTGGGTGTGTACAGGATAAAGGGGATCGCTTTCTGTCTGGCCAGTTCTTTCAGGCTGTAAATATCGGTTGAGAGGTTGGCGGGATTGACAAGAATGGCGTCGTGTCCGAGGCCATCGGCCTTGATATCATTGATGGCTTCGCGAACAGAAGTATTGGTAAAGTATATTTTTTCCTGAATATAATCGTGCTCAGGAGTATAGTCACTGGAGTCAATACGGAGGATATGTTTGGTAAATACGGGCACTTTGGTCTTCGCTTCTGCGACCAAAGATAACGGAGATTCATGAACTTCGAATTTTACAGCTACATCCATATTAGTTTGCCATTACTTTTTGTCCTTGAAATGCCAATGCACGGTCGACTTCAGCCAGGAGAGACTGAGGTTCAAAAGGTTTCACCAGATAGGTGAAAGCCCCCAGATCAAGGCATTGTTTACGTTTACTGGCATCTTCATATCCTGAGAGAATAATCACAGGAATATTTTTGAACAAACCGCTGTTGCTGAGATTTTCTAACAATTCAATCCCATCCAGCGACGGCATTTTGATATCAGATATGATAAGGTTGGGCAGGTTTCCATCAGAGAGCCAGGACCAAGCTTCCATACCGTCATTCATAATGACGACCTCAAAATTGCTTTTGAGGATTTTCTCTAAAAGCCAGCACAAAGGAACGTCGTCCTCAATAACCAACACCTTTTTCATGGTATTAAAGTTTAAATACCCAAAAATGCTGCTTTAAAGATCAGGAAACTTAATAGGCGGGATCTTTAAAGCCAACTAAAAACTAGACATGTCAAAGCTAAATAATTTTTCTGACACAGATGTAACCTTTTAGTTCAAAATTATTTAAAATTTAACAAATCCACTGTGGTTTTTAGGCACTTACGCTTCCATTTCGAAGCCTTGCGCGGTAGTGACTATAATTTTAATGCCTGACCTGGTTAATATTTCAGTGTAAAGTTTTGAAGGCTTTTGTCAATATTCTGAAGGGTGTAATAACGATTGAGTTTGCCATTTTCGGTGAAAACGAATGATTTGAGCACAACCACCTCGCGGGGAATTTCATACCGCGACAGATATTCCCGCAGCGCCTGTGACAACCTGACCTGCATCTCGGTATCGAATGCAAGACCCTGAATCACAAGAAAAACCTTTTCGCCAAGCTTTTCATCCGGAAGACCAGCTATGAAAAAAT
The DNA here is from genome assembly GCA_035628815.1 of Ohtaekwangia sp. Taxonomy (GTDB): domain Bacteria; phylum Bacteroidota; class Bacteroidia; order Cytophagales; family Cyclobacteriaceae; genus Ohtaekwangia. The sequence goes on from DASPJC010000239.1 coordinate 3,598, forward strand.
CGTATTCGATGGCTAAACGCTGAAAAACTTCAACAATCGCGGCCTCGACTTTCTCCGGTATGATCTTTACACCGCCGCTGTTAATAATGTTGTCCCACCGGCCAAGCCATTGAAAACGCTGGCCGTCCAACTTCACAATGTCGTTAGTGATTACCTTTTGAGGCAAATGCGGCGCTTCAATGGTAAGACACTGACGGTCATCCTGACCCACCTTCACACCGGGCAGAACGTCGAAATAGGGCGATGCATTTTTTCCGTTCAGCGCCTGCAGGGCAATGTGGGAAATGGTCTCCGTCATTCCGTACGTGGCATAAAACCGGCAGCGGAAGGGGCGGAGCGCATCAAGCGTTCGCGGATGCAACGGCGCGCCGCCGATAATGACGGTTTTCAGCGTGTTGAACCGTTCCCGTGCCGGCGAAGCGAGTATCCCATACAACTGGTAAGGTACCAGCGCGGTAAAATCAATACAGACGTCATGGGGTAACGACTGAACCGGATTAACGGTCGGGGTAACAGCGAATAGCTGCATGCCGGTAACCAGGCATCGCACGATCATCATCTGGCCCGCGATATAGCGGGTGTCAAGACAAACCAGGGCAGAAAGACCGCCTTCCAGCGCCAGTGCTGTGGCCGTAACCTGTGCGCTGACCGTCATCTGGTCGCGTGTGAGCACGATCGCTTTGGGTGTCCCCGTCGAGCCGCTGGTGTGGATCTCGAAATGCTGCTGACCATTGAGCCAAGCCCGCATGAAGCTGAAAGTATGACGTTCGAAGTCATCCGCCGCAACCACGTTATCCTGCCGGATATCTTCTATGGAAATCGTTTTTCCGTTGATCCAGCAGGTTGAATAGGAATACATCATGGTTTCTTTTTGACGAGCAGTTCGCGGTAACCGGAAGCGGCGTCCAATTCCCGGTGGAGTACAACGTCGTGCAGCACCGCCAGGCAGATTTCGGCTGTTGTGTATACGATGTTACCGTCGAGGAGATGGCCACCAATGGTTTTACCGGACTCATCCGCGATAGCGAGGTGCAGGTGAACCGCCTCCTCACTAACGGTACCGGTACATGATACGATCTCAAAGTATCCTTTTGCCGAAGTTCCGTCCTGCTGGTGCGCGAACCGGAGGTTGTATTGCGTTAAACTTCCCACGCAGGTGACCACGATACCGGCTTGTATCCGATGCGCCCTGGCCACCTTCACGATGGATTGCTTCAGGTCTTCCTCCGGCCGCAGCCGGAAAACATAAAAAGTACCTTCAGACTTCAATATCAAAATGTTAAAGTGTTGGCTCTTCCCTATGGGAACTGCGGATATTTAGACCAGTCCGGATCCCGTTTTTCCAGGAAGGCATTCTTTCCTTCTTTTGCTTCCTCGCTGAGGTAGTAGAGCAATGTGGCGTTTCCGGCAAGCTCCTGGATGCCGGCCTGACCATCCAGTTCGGCATTGAATGATGACTTCAGCATCCGGATGGCCAGCGGGCTCTTCTGAATGATTTTTCGGGCCCACGACACCGCCGTCTCCTCCAGGTCTTCCAGGGCCACCACCTTGTTCACCAGTCCCATATCGAGCGCTTCCTTTGCATCGTACTGGTCGCATAAGAACCAGATCTCGCGCGCTTTCTTCTGACCGACGATCCTTGCGAGATACGAGGCGCCGAAACCACCGTCAAAGCTTCCGACCTTCGGACCGGTTTGGCCGAAGCGCGCATTTTCCGCGGCGATTGTAAGGTCGCACACCACGTGCAGCACGTGACCGCCACCAATCGCCCACCCGGCCACCGCGGCAATGACGGGCTTCGGGATGGATCGTATCAGCTTTTGAAGGTCCAGGACATTCAAACGCGGCACGGTATCTTCACCGACATAGCCACCATGACCGCGCACACGCTGGTCGCCACCGCTGCAAAAAGCCTGGCCGCCTTCACCGGTCAGGATGATGGCACGAATGCCGGCATCTTCACGGCAAAAATTCATGGCGTCGATCATTTCTTTTACCGTCAGGGGTGTGAAGGCATTGTGTACATGCGGACGGTTAATGCTGATCCGCGCGATGCCTTCAAACCGCTGGAACAATATTTCCTGGTACTCCCTGATCGCCTGCCATGCGTATTTAGATTTCATAGCGCTGTTGTATTTGTTTTTTAAAACTGTCAAAAATAGATTTATTGATCTGCGTATCGGTCTCGATCTCGAGGACCTTCGTCCGCCCATCGGATTCAAAAAAGTCTTTCGTCAGGTTCTTCAACTTCCGCCTGTGCTCCAGTGCGAGGTAATCAAACCCGAACTCCTCGCAAAGCTTGCGGGCATTGAGCTTCTGCCGGGTCACAAAATATTCATCGCGCTCCGGCAGCGATGCCGGCCCGTCGATCATGCCGAAGATCACCCCGCCATGATTGTTGAGCAATACCACCCGCAGGTTGGGCAACGGATCGTTGTGCCAGAATGCGTTGCGGTCGTAAAAAAAAGCAAGATCGCCGGTGATAAGGATATTCAGCATGTCGCTTTTTAAAGTGTGTCCCACGGCCGTGCTGGTGCATCCATCAATGCCGCTGGTACCACGGTTAGACCATACGCGGACATTTCCCTGGTGCGCTTCCAGTCCGACAAGATTGGCATATCGAACGCTCATGCTGTTGGCAAGGTGCAGGTTGCAGTTTTCGGGAAGGTTTCTCAGTATCGTCCAGACCAGTTCGAATTCCGCAAAATGCTCCTGTGGAAAAAATTGTGACAGCGCCCGCTGCGCGCTGCGCGACTCAATTTCCCAAAGCTTGTAATAATTATTCTGTTTCTGATCTTCGAACGTCTCGTGCCGCGGGATGGTGGCAGCAAATTCAAAGAATGCGTTGGGGTCCGCTTCAAAGATCTTCGTGATACCCTGAAAGGTATCAGCCGCGATTCCGCCGGGCTGTATGTGCCAGTGGTCCCGCGGCGGATTCCGGCGCAGGAAGAGCTTTAAATTTTTTGAGATCACGGATTTCCCAAAAGTAATGAGCAGGTCGGGCTGCAGCGTTTTCTGCACACCCGGAGTAGCCTGACTTAAAAATACCTCCGCATGACGTACCACTTTTTCCAGGCCGTGCAGGTTGGAAATAATGTCACCTGCCAGGGGAATATTATGGTGGGCGAGGAAGCCCGACAGCGTGGATAGTAATTTCCTGTCCCACGCTTCCTGCCCGGCCACGATCAGTATGTTATGATAGTTAGCCCATTCGTTGGCGATGACCGCTTTCTGGATGGGACTGAGTTCGAACGCCTGCCGGTGTGCCGTCATCACGCGCACGTTGTCGCTGAAACC
>DASPJC010000240.1:0-11486 GCA_035628815.1 Ohtaekwangia sp.
TATACCAAGGCTGCCGACGTCGGCGCTGATCTCGTTGGAAAAGTCGAGGCTGGTATCCCCGAGGATGATGTGCGCAACCCGGCTACAATTGCCGACAACGTCGGTGATAACGTAGGCGATGTTGCCGGTATGGGTGCCGACCTTTTTGGGTCTTATGTGGCGACGATCCTGGCGACCATGGTATTAGGACAGGGTATTGATGCTTCCGGTGATAATTTCGGCGGCCTCTCTCCTATCCTGCTGCCCATGCTGATCGCCGGTCTCGGCCTCGTATTTTCCATTGTTGCCACCATGTTCGTGCGCATTAAAAATGAAACAGACAGTGTGCAGAAAGCGCTGAATATCGGGAACTGGTCTTCCATTATCATGACAGCGATCGCATCGTACTTCGCGGTGATCTACTTACTGCCGGAAGGCACGATCGTGCATCAGTTTCAGCAAACAAGATTTGAGTTTACCGCTCTCGACGTATTCATCGCCATCGTCATCGGTCTGGTGGTTGGTACGCTCATGAGCATCATCACAGAATACTATACGGCAATGGGCAAGCGCCCGGTACTTTCCATCGTCAAACAATCCGGGACAGGTCACGCGACCAACATCATCGGCGGTTTATCGGTGGGCATGGAATCGACCGTTCTTCCGACCATCGTACTGGCCGCCGGTATTATCGGATCTTACGAGTTTGCGGGATTATATGGTGTAGCCATCGCCGCCGCGGGTATGATGGCGACAACCGCCATGCAACTGGCGATCGATGCGTTCGGACCCATTGCTGACAACGCCGGCGGTATCGCCGAGATGAGCCAGCTTCCTGAAGAAGTGAGACACCGCACAGACAACCTCGACGCGGTGGGTAATACTACCGCGGCAACCGGTAAAGGATTTGCCATTGCATCCGCAGCCCTTACGTCACTGGCCCTGTTCGCCGCTTTTGTGGGTGTAGCAGGAATAGATTCCATTAACATTTTCAATGCGCGTGTATTGGCCGGGTTATTCGTGGGCGGTATGATCCCGTTCATCTTTTCATCCCTCGCCATCGCAGCAGTAGGGCGCGCGGCCATGGATATGGTTAACGAAGTGAGAAGACAGTTCCGTGAAATACCCGGTATCATGGAGTACAAGGCCAAACCCGAATATGAAAAGTGCGTTGCCATCTCCACGAAGGCTTCCATTCGCGAAATGATCGCGCCGGGTGCCATTGCACTGCTTTCCCCCGTCATCGTCGGCTTCAGTTTTGGCCCGGAAGTATTGGGCGGACTCCTTGCGGGTGTTACCGTATCGGGTGTGTTGATGGGAATGTTCCAGTCAAATGCCGGTGGGGCATGGGATAACGCGAAGAAATCTTTCGAAAAAGGTGTGGAGATCAACGGTCAGATCTATTACAAAAAATCAGAACCGCACAAGGCATCCGTTACGGGAGACACAGTGGGTGATCCTTTCAAGGACACTTCCGGTCCTTCGATGAACATCCTGATCAAACTAACCTCCATCGTTGCGCTGATCATCGCACCGCATATATCGCATATCGATCACAGCACCTCCAAAGCGACACCGCCTGAAAGCAAAACAGAAGTAAAAATCGGGGCGTTACCCGAGCCCGTAACGATCAAAAAATAACGCGTGACGTCGCGATTTAAAGATAAGGCCTCGATTTCTCGGGGCTTTTTCTATTTTTGGTGATCATTGGACCCTTTCCGTATGAAAAAATTATTTGTGATCGCCCTCCTGATACCCGGTATGTCTGGCATGGCGCAGCATATCCTCGGTAAATGGAAGACTATTGATGACCACTCGGGAAAGGAAAAATCCATCGTGGAGATCTTTGAACGGGGGGGAAAGACCTATGGCAAGGTTATCCGCATATTCCCCACCGCCAATGAAGACCCGGACCCCATATGCGACCAATGTCCTGCGAACGATGACCGATACCGGAAGAAGATCATCGGCATGGAGATTATCAGGAACATGGTCAAATCAGGCGATGCATTCTCAGGTGGTGATATCCTCGACCCGGAAACAGGCCAGGTTTACCGCTGCAAGCTGTGGCTGGATGGCGCGTCGCTCAAGGTAAGAGGTTATTGGGGGCCGTTTTACCGCACCCAGAAGTGGTTAAGGGCCGACTGACCCCCCGCCGGGCATTTTAATCGAGAAAATCACAAAAACGTAACGCGCAAGGTTACTAAGGCACCAAAAAATGGTATACAGGTCGAGCTCAACCATGAACGAAAAAGAGATTTTCGAGCGCATCTGCAAAGGCGATGAGAAGGCTCTTGAGTTCCTGTACAAGAAATACTACCGGATGATGACCAAACTGGTGATCACCAACAGTGGAACCGAGGATGAGGCGCGGGATGTTTACCAGGATGCATTGATCGTTTTTTGGCAAAAGGCCAATTCAGGCAACCTGGTTTTAACCTCCAAAATAAGTACATACATCTACAGCATTTGTCAGAACCTGTGGAGAAAGGAACTGGATCGGAAAAAACGACTCTCCCGGGAAGAAAAAGATACCGCGGTTTCAATTAACACAGAAGCAGCGGAACGTGACCGGATCATTTTAAGGTGCATTGAACAACTTGGCGATACGTGTAAGAAAGTTTTGATGTACTACTACTTCGAGGAGATGTCGATGCAGGATATCGCAGACAAACTGGGTTTTGCGAATACCGACACGGCGAAAACAAAGAAGTACAAGTGTAAAAAGAAACTGGATGAGCTTGTGAAATCTCAATATTCAGAGCAGGACTTTTTGGATTAGTATTATGGCATCAGAGAAAGAATTTGAATTACTGGACGACTATATCAGCAATCGTCTGAACGCGCAGGATCGCACGGCATTTGAGCGTAAGATCGAGGCTGATCCCGCATTGAAGAGTGAATTGCAGGTCCAGCAGCGCATCGCTGAGGGGATTCGTCATGCCCGCGCCGCGGAATTGAAGACCATGCTGCAAAACATACCAGTGTCAGGGCTGCAAGGCGGCCAGGCGTCACTGGGGACGAAAATTGGCCTCTGGGTAGCCGGTGCAGCCATCGTGGGTGCAGGTGTTTATTTTTACCTGAACAACGAAACCGCTGAGAAGGTCACCGGGCCGGAGACCGTCGTGCTACCAGAGCCGGAAAAGACAGCAGAAAATGCCCCGGTACCCAGCGAAGCACAGCCCAAGGTCTCCGACCCCATAACAGAAACGCCATCACCCGCAGCAACCGATGAACAGAAAGAAAGCACGCCGGCAGTACCGCCGGTGAAAGCCGACGATAGCGTGGAAACCATTGCCGAACGACCGGTGATTGACGCTTTCGACCCTTCCGATGACGGCAACGCAGACAACAGCACAGCACAAGACGCAACCGCCGGCTCGTCAGAAACTGTTAAAGACAGGTTGCCCGTATCGATCGATAAAAACAATAAGAAGTATACATTCCATTACCAGATCCGCGACGGACAGATCTTCCTCTATGGTCCTTTTGAAAAAGGGCTGTACGAGATCATGGAATTCTTCAGTGAGAATAAACGCACCATTTTCCTGTTCCATCAGAGTAAATACTATTTACTGAACGATGAAACAGAGAAAGTAAAGCCGCTCGCGCCGATCACCGATCCGGTACTCATCCAGAAGTTGAAGGAATACAGGGCTAACTAACCCCAACCATACCAGGAACCCCGCACACCGGGGTTCTTTTTTTGCCTTTCCGGCCGCAGGGGGCGCAATGCAATTTTTATTACCTTTGCCGCTGCGCATGGATAAAGTAACGCGAAAGAAAAAACTGGGAGGCTATCCCGCCGTTGGTGTTGTGACCAGTATTACGCTGGCGCTTTTTGTACTCGGCCTGTTCGGCACATTGCTGATCTATTCGGCTGGTTTCGAGAAAATGGTACGCGACAATCTCAATGTCAAGGTTTATCTCAAAAGCACCCTCTCGGAAACCCAGCGCAACCAGCTTGAAAAAACGATCGGATCGAAAGACTTCGTGTCGAAGGGAGAGAAAAAGATCCGCTTTATTTCCCGCGAAGAGGCCGAGAAGGACCTGGTGAAACAGATCGGCGACTACAAACAGATCCTGGGCGAAAACCCGCTGAAAGACGCCTTTGTTGTCAATGTCGATCCGCTTTATCAGGACACGGCGAAGCTGAAAGCGATCAAGACCGATCTCGAAAAGATCAACGGCGTCATCGAAGCTACTTATGAAAAGCATCTTTACGACGCGGTGAACCGGAATTTTACCAAGGTATCACTCGTGTTACTGGGTCTGACAGCCCTCCTGCTGACCCTTATCTTCATGCTGGTGAATAACACACTGCGACTGGCACTGTTCTCACAACGTTTCCTGATCCGAAGCATGCAACTGGTTGGTGCCAAACGCTGGTTTATCCAGCAACCCTTTCTGCTCCGGGCCGCCGGCTACGGGGTACTGGCCGGAATCATTGCCGCTGGATTGCTGTGGGGGCTTGTCCAGTACGCGCAGCAGAAAATTACAGACCTTGTTGTCTTGCATAGCCCGGATCAATTCCGAATCCTGCTGGTCCTCCTGGTCCTGACCGGCATGGTCGTCGCGGTGGTGAGCACCTTCTTTTCCATCCGGCGCTACCTGAAAATGTCACTTGACGATTTATACTGATAATCCAATACCATGGAAAGCAAACTCCCTTTCGGAAAAAAGAATTACCGCCTCATGATCATCGGCGTCATTACCCTGGTGATCGGCTTCATCATCATGTCGCTTGATTCCGAGCAACATGGATTTGGTGTATTGGGATTGACCATCGGGCCGATTGTCGTCATGGCAGGATTCATCATTGAGGTCGTTGCCATTCTACACACGCCGGCAGAAAAAAAGTAGGGCCATACGCCGCTTTCAATTACATCTCCATTGATCACAGCATGTCTATCGCAGAAGCAATAATCCTTGCCATCGTTGAAGGGATCACCGAATTTTTGCCCATCTCCTCCACGGGCCACATGATCATCGCGTCATCCCTGATGGGCATCGCTTCCGATCCGTTTACCAAAATGTTTACGGTGGCCATTCAGTTCGGCGCGATTCTCTCCGTGATCGTGTTATACTGGAAGCGCTTTTTCCAGTCGATCGCTTTTTATCTGAAATTATTTGTAGCGTTTATCCCTGCGGCGATTGCCGGATTCTTTTTCAGTGACACGATCGATGCACTTCTCGAACGCGTGGACGTAGTCGGCTACACCTTGCTCCTTGGTGGTATTTTTTTTCTTTTTGTGGACAAGATCTTTGAAGGCAATGAAAAAAGCGAAAAAGAAGTAGATTACCCGGGGGCTTTCAAGATCGGTGTATTCCAGATCATCGCCATGATACCGGGTGTATCACGTTCGGCTGCAACAATCATCGGTGGGCTGTCTCAGAAACTGAACAAGAAAACGGCGGCGGAATTTTCTTTTTTTCTTGCAGTACCTACCATGTTCGCCGCCACCGTCTGGAAATTGTTCGGATATATCAAAGATGGCGGCACGTTCGGCTCAGCGGAGATCAGCTTGTTCGTCGTAGGCAATGTTGTAGCCTTTATTGTGGCCATCATAGCCATCAAATCCTTTATCGCTTTCCTCACCCGTCATGGGTTTAAGATCTTCGGATATTACCGCATACTGGTTGGTCTTACCATCCTCATCCTCTATTACCTCGGCATTGAACTTTCCGTGGTGTGATGGCGCAAACACCATCGACGGAAGAAGGCCGGGTGCTCCTGGTCAACAAGCCTTATGAATGGACTTCCTTTGATGTGGTCAATAAGCTTCGCTATCAGCTCAAAATAAAAAAAATTGGTCATGCCGGCACCCTTGACCCGCTGGCGACCGGCTTGCTGATCATCTGTACGGGGAAAATGACCAAGCAGATCGATACCTATATGGGGCAGGAAAAGGAATACACCGGAACATTTGTCCTCGGACAAACCACACCCTCCCATGATCTAGAAACAGCCGTTACAATGGCGCAGGATATAACCGGCGTCACCGACGCATCGATTCACAACGCCACCAAAAATTTTATAGGGAAAATTCAGCAGTTGCCGCCCCTTCATTCCGCGATCCGCGTAGGCGGAAAACGTGCCTACCAGTTCGCCCGGAAGGGAAAAGACGTCGAATTAAAAACACGCGAAGTAGAGATCACGGCATTCGAGATCACGCAGATCGCGCTGCCTGAAATAAAGTTCAGGATCGTGTGCTCAAAGGGGACATACATCAGGAGCATCGCCCGTGATTACGGTATGGCTTTGGGTGTAGGCGCCTATCTTTCGGAACTATGCCGCACCCGCATCGGTCAGTTCAGACTGGAGGATGCGAAAGAGATCGCGGAGATTCTATAGCCGATATAGTTACCAGCGCCGCTTTGAAGTTTAGCCGGCGCGCTTTATCATTGGGACATGAAGATCTACCACGGTATTGATGATTTTACGCGGCTCACATGCGCTGTCGTCACCAGTGGTACCTTCGACGGTGTGCACCTGGGCCACCAGAAAATTCTGTCGCGTCTTCGCGAAATTGCCACCAAGGAAAGTGGCGAAACCGTCGTGCTGACATTCTGGCCTCATCCGCGACTCGTCCTGCATCCGGAGGACACGACTTTAAAGCTGCTTAACACATTTGAGGAGAAAGCTGATTTATTAAAGGACCAGGGAATTCAACACCTTATCCGCATACCCTTCACGAAAGAGTTTTCCCAGCTTACCTCCGTTGAATTCATTGACAAAATTCTGGTGCAAACCATCGGTACGAAGAAGCTCGTCATCGGTTATGACCATCACTTTGGCAAGAACCGCGAAGGCAGTTTTGAACAGCTGAAGATCAATGCCCCGCGGTATGGCTTCCAGGTGGAAGAGATCCCGCCGCAGGATGTTGATCACGTGATCGTCAGTTCAACCCACATCCGCAAAGCGCTGGAAGAAGGCGACATTGCTACCGCCAATCACCTGCTGGGCAATCCCTACAGCATCACCGGCCGTGTGGTCATGGGTGATAAGCTCGGCCGGCTACTGGGATACCCCACGGCCAATATTGAGATCGAAAGCAAGAACAAGCTTATCCCGGCCGACGGGATCTATGCCGTCACCATACGCCATGGGACGCTGTTGTATAATGGTATGCTGTACATCGGCGTCCGCCCAACCATCAACGGCAACAAACGGAACATCGAGGTTAATATTTTTGATTTCAGCCGCGAGGTTTATGGCGAGGCGCTGACAGTTTATTTTCATCACCGGATACGGGGCGATCAGAAATTCAATGATCTGGAGCAGCTGAAACTTCAGATGAACGACGACAAACAAGAGGCGCACCGACTGCTGTCAAAATAATCCGGCTTTTGCCGATCACTTTCAAAACCTGGCGTATGGAAGCAAAACTGTGCTGGACACCAACGGAAACTTTGAAGCGCGATTCAAATCTGACGGCATACCTGCAGTGGCTGAGAGATCACAAAAACCGCGACTTCAAAGACTATCAATCGCTTTGGGAATGGTCCGTCGGGGAGATCGAAGCGTTCTGGGAATCGCTGTGGCAATATTTCGATGTGCTCCATGACGGTACGTACCGCAAGGTATTAACACACGATGTCATGCCGGGCGCAAAGTGGTTCGAAGGAACCCGGCTGAACTATGCCGAGCATATCTTCCGGAATTTGCGGCGGGATCAGCCGGCGATTGTTTCTAAATCTGAGATTTCGCCGCTTCAAACCATCTCCCGGGATGTGTTATATGACCGTGTAGCATCGCTTGCGGATTTCCTCCGGCAATGTGGTGTAACGTCCGGCGATACCGTTGTGGCTTTTATGCCATGCACAATCGAGGCTACCATTGCATTCCTGGCAGCCAGTTCCATCGGCGCCATCTGGTCCAGTTGTTCACCGGACTTCGGGACGCGTGCGGTCATCGACCGGTTTGCCCAGATCCGGCCTAAAGTACTGATCGCCACGGCGCAATACACATACAATGGTAAAACGTTCGACAAACGTGAAACGGTAACCGACGTTGTAAACGCGATACCATCGTTGACGCACGTCCTGCTCGTGTCGGAGGCTGACGGCATTTCCGTATCAACGCCTGTTACCTTGTGGTCAGACGCAACCGCACGCGCCGGACTGGACCTATCCTTCACCCGCGTTCCATTTGATCACCCGTTGTGGGTGCTCTACTCTTCCGGCACGACGGGTCTCCCAAAGGCGATCACCCACTCCCATGGCGGCATTCTGCTGGAACAGCTTAAGTACGGTACCTTTCATAACGATTTCAAACCCGGCGAACGATGTTTCTGGTACACCACGACGGGGTGGATGATGTGGAACTATATCCATGGGAGTTTGCTGACGGGCGCAACGTTGGTGCTATACGACGGTAGTCCGGCATTCCCTTCCCTGCAGGTGCTGTGGCAATTTGTTGCAGTGGCAAAGATTAATCACTTCGGGACGAGCGCCGGATTCATACTGGCGAACATGAAAGGCGGTTTTAAGCCCGGGAAGGACTTCGATCTGTCGTCGCTGCGTTCGATCGGATCGACAGGAAGCACCCTGCCCCCGGAAGGGTTTGAATGGATCTACCAGGAGGTTAAACAGGATCTTTGGCTGGCCTCGATGAGCGGCGGCACCGATGTGTGCAGTGCTTTCGTCGGGGGTAATCCGACCTGGCCGGTATACGCTGGCGAAATCCAATGCAGGACGCTGGGCTGCAGCCTGGAAGCTTACAACGATAAAGGAGAGCCTGTCAGGAATGATGTCGGCGAAATGGTGATCACCCGTCCCATGCCCTCGATGCCTGTATTCTTCTGGAATGACCCCGAAGACAGGCGTTATCGCGAAAGTTATTTTGAAACGTTTCCCGGCGTGTGGCGCCACGGTGACTGGATCGAGATCACTGCGCGCCAGGGCGTAATCATTTACGGGAGGTCCGATGCCACCCTTAACCGCGGCGGTATCCGCATTGGCACCAGCGAGATTTACCGCGCGGTGGATAAGGTGGAAGAAGTAAAAGACAGCCTGATTATCTGCATCGAAAAGTCAGGCGGCACATTCTGGATGCCGTTGTTCGTGGTGATGCAGGAAGGCGTCCCGTTAAATGACGCCATAAAAAAGAAAATCAATACCATCCTCCGGTCGGAATATACTCCCCGGCACGTCCCTGATGAGATCCTGCAGGTGCCTGACATCCCCTATACCATCAGCGGAAAAAAAACCGAGACGCCCGTGAAGAAGATCCTGATGGGAAAAGATCCTGGGACGGTAGTGAATGCAGGGGCGTTGAGAAACCCTGATTCGTTGAAACATTTCAGTACACTTGTTTGATTGGTACTGGCCGCTGGCTGTTGTTTTGAAAGATTAAATATGGTCAGTAACCCGCCGTTGTTTCATATCAACAAAGCAACGCCGTCGAAGGACTTGTCATTTTAGAAATCTGCCAGCCAGTAGCCAAAGGCCAGCAGCCGGTGCCGTGAAGCCTTACAAAGAAACACTGCATATTCGGTCGTTTAAGAAATCAGCGCGTAGCGCGCAGTTCACAGCTAGCAGCTTTTTTCTACATTTGCCGCCATGAAAAAATCAACCATCAGCTTTACCGTGGTGCTCGACAACCAGAATGTGCCCGAAAAAATCATGTGGGAAGCCACCGATAAGCCGGATCCGGCGCTGAGTGAAACAAAATCCATCAGTGTTGCCATATGGGACCATGGCCAGAAAAATACTTTACGCATCGACCTCTGGACCAAGGATATGCCTGTTGATGACATGAAACGCTTCCATATCGAATGTCTCGGCGGCATTGCCCAGAGTATCCTTACCGCTACCAACGACGAGTATATGGCCGGCGAGATCAACGACCTCTGTGAACGGCTCGTGAAGCACGTACAGGCCGAAAAACGCTGAAAGGAGCCTCCACAAACGTTTGCTATTTCATAAAATTTTGTACTTTTCAATTAGAAAAGCTCGGTATGCATAATATCTGACTTTTCCGGGGCTCTAGTTTTCTGATTATTAACTAATTACAGATTTTATGAAGAATCTTTACAGAGGTTTGGGAGCAATTCTCACACTGTTGCTCTCTGCTATCACCGTTTTTGCCCAGACCACCGTTTCCGGGAAAGTGACGGACGCCGCTACCCGTGAGGCGATTGCGGGTGTGAACATCATCGTGAAGGGGCGTGTAATCGGTACCATTACCGACACGAACGGCGAGTTCAGTTTAAAGGCAAATGATGCCCCGCCCATCACCTTAAGCCTTTCCTTTGTCGGCTATCGGACGCAGGAAATCCAGATTACCGACGCCAATACGACCGGGCTGGATATCAAGCTTGAGGAACAAACGGTATTGGGACAGGAGATCGTCGTATCTGCGTCGCGCGTGGAGGAAAGTATATTGACCTCGCCGGTCACAATTGAAAAAGTGGACCTCCTGGCGATACAACAGACAGCTGCCCCCGACTACTATGAATCCCTTGCTTCTGTTAAAGGCGTTCAAATGACTTCCAGCAGTTTGAATTTTCCGCAGATCAACACGCGCGGTTTTGCCACCATTGCCAATACACGTTTTGTACAACTCATTGACGGAATGGATGCCTCGGCGCCGCTGCTGAACTTTCCAACAGGTAATATCGTGGGGATTGGCGAACTGGATGCAGAAAGCATGGAGCTTGTACCCGGCGCAGCGTCGGCATTGTACGGTCCAAATGCGTTTAATGGCATTCTGATCATGAAAAGCAAGAGCCCGTTCGAGTTCCAGGGATTAAGTGCACAGTTCAAAGGCGGCATCACGACCTCCGATGCGCAGGATAACGCATACCCGATGTACCAGTTCGGCTTGCGCTATGCAAAAGCCTTTAACAACAAGTTTGCCTTCAAGGTAAACTTCTCGATCATGGACGCGGAAGACTGGCACAGCAACGATTACAGGACCGATGTAAACCGGCCGGAGTCAACGATAGACCTGAGCGGCACGAAAGATTTCGACGGTGTAAACCTTTATGGCGACGAAGTCGATCTGCCGGTTCCGGTTCCCAGCGTCGGCATCATTCACCGCACCGGCTGGAAGGAAGAAGATATCATTGATAACTACGACGCGAAAAGTATTAAAGGTGATATCGCCCTCCACTACCGGATCAATGATAACCTGGAAGCGCTGTACAGTTACCGGTACGGCGGCGGAAGCTCGGTGTACCAGGGATCACAGAAATATGCGTTGCGCGACTTTACACAACAGTTTCACAAGCTTGAGCTGCGTTCCGATAATTTCTTTGTGCGGGCTTATATGACGGCCACCGATGCCGGTGACTCTTACAACATTGCTGCCCTGGGCTCTTATATGAATGAATACGTAAAACCTTCCCAGGTATGGGCACAGGAGTATACACTGGCCATGCAGGGGTATTTTGCCGGGATGGGTGTTCCGGGCGGTAATCACAATGCTGCACGCGCATTTGCCGACCGCGAAAGGCCCGCCGTTGGAACCCCCGCATACAAAACACTTCTTGAAACGGTAC
>DASPJC010000241.1:0-4884 GCA_035628815.1 Ohtaekwangia sp.
TAGTCGATGGCGGGCTCGAAATAAGCTGTGGTAGTGCCTGTAATGGCATTTTTCAGTTCATCCAGGTTGTACCCGATCGCGAGCTTCGCGGCGATCTTGGCAATGGGATAGCCTGTTGCCTTCGAGGCCAGGGCAGAAGAACGCGACACCCTCGGGTTGATCTCGATCCCGATAATATCTTCGTCGTTGTCAGGGTTCAAAGAGAACTGCACGTTACATCCCCCGGCAAACTGACCGATACCATTCATCATTTTGATGGCCAGGTCGCGCATCCGCTGGTACACCGTGTCGGGAAGCGTCATCGCGGGCGCTACTGTGATCGAGTCGCCGGTGTGAATACCCATCGGATCAAAATTCTCGATCGAACAGATGATAATAACGTTGCCGATATTGTCTCTTAAAAGCTCCAGCTCATACTCTTTCCATCCCATGATGCTTTGTTCGACCAGCACTTCGTGAATAGGAGAGGCATGCAGTCCGCGGTTAAGCATTTCGTCGAATTCTTCCGGATCATTGACGAATGCTCCACCGGTTCCGCCGAGCGTGTAGGAAGGCCTGATCACCAATGGGAACCCGATCTCCTGGGCGATCTCTTTGCCCATCAGAAAGGATGTCGCCGTTCCGCCTTTGCAGACTCCGACACCCAGCTCCAGCATTTTCAAGCGGAATTTCTCCCGGTCTTCCGTCGTTTCGATGGCATGAATGTCCACCCCGATGATGCGGACGCCGTAGTGTTGCCAAAGACCTGCTTTGTCGCATTCAATACAAAGGTTCAGGGCTGTCTGGCCTCCCATGGTGGGTAAAACAGCATCGATATGATGTTTTTCAAGTATTTCGCGGATCGACTTCTTGGTGAGCGGCTTGAGATAGACATGATCTGCCGTCACTTTGTCAGTCATGATGGTAGCCGGGTTAGAATTTATCAAAACTACTTCGATCCCTTCTTCCCGGAGCGACCGTGCTGCCTGGGATCCGGCATAATCGAACTCACAGGCTTGACCGATAATAATAGGGCCGCTTCCGATGATGAGGACCGAGCGAATACTTCTGTCTCTTGGCATTGTAGTGGATTGGTACGAACAAAATTGGGCAAAAATAAAACACAGATCGGAATGATGAAGGGATTGGCGACATTTAAATATTCCGACACGCTATTCGTTCCCATTATCGCCACAGGTTATCCTCGAACGGGTTGCAATGGATGGTCGGTGGCAGTTTATTTCTTACCTTTTTCCCGGCATAATTACCGTTTGAAAAACCTATTTTCAGGGTTCCACGGGATTTAAGAACTTCCGCCAGATGAATTTGAACATTAAGGCCAGGGAAAAGAACACTTACGACGCCATTGTGGTGGGATCCGGGATCAGCGGAGGCTGGGCGGCCAAAGAACTGTGTGAAAAAGGTTTGAAGGTGCTGATGCTCGAGCGCGGCAAAAATGTACAGCACCCGAATTATCCGACCACCCTGCAGGATCCGTGGCAACTGGACCACCGGGGCCGCATTACACAGGAGGACCGCAAGCGAAGTCATATCCAGACGCGGCATTACTCCTACAACGGTGACAATAAACATTTCTATGTCAATGATCTCGAGAATCCCTACCAGGAAACAAAGCGATACGACTGGATCCGCGCCGATATCGTGGGTGGAAGATCGGTACTGTGGGGCCGGCATGTTTACCGGTGGAGCGACCTTGACTTTGAAGCCAACGCCAGGGATGGCCACGGGGTAGACTGGCCGATACGCTACAAAGATATTGCGCCGTATTATGATTATGTTGAAAAATTTATCGGTGTCAGTGGAAAGGCAGAAGGGCTAAGCCATTTGCCCGATGGACATTTCCTCCCGGCGATGGAGATGAATTGTGTGGAGCAGCATTTTAAAAGCGAAGTGGAAAAACAATTTCCCGACCGCAGGATCACCATCGGCCGCGTGGCCAATCTGACGCAGCCGGTGAAAGGCCGGGGCCAGTGCCAGTACCGGAACCAATGTCACCGGGGCTGTCCCTACGGTGCCTACTTCAGCACCAATGCCAGTACCCTTCCCGCGGCCTTTGCCACGGGCAATATGACGCTGCAGTCGGGTATGCTGGTCAACCGGATTTTATACGATGAGCAAAAAAACAAAGCCATTGGCGTGGAAGCGATCAACACCGAGACCCACGCGGTGGAGGAGTTTTATTCCAGGATACTTTTTCTCAATGCCGCGACACTGGCAACTTCGTTCATTCTTCTGAATTCCGTTTCAAGCAGGTTTCCCAATGGTTTTGGTAACGACAGTGACCAGGTGGGCAGGAACCTGATGGATCATCATAAACAGGCTGGCGCCCGCGCAGATGTCGAAGGCTTTGAAAGTGAGTATTATTTCGGGCGCCGGCCAAATGGATTGTATGTGCCCCGCTTTCGCAACGTGACCGACAGGCGACAGGATTATCTCCGGGGCTTCGGACTGATGGGTGGTGCCAGCCGGGGCGGGTGGAATGCCCATACCACAGGCGATGAGATTGGCGAATCACTGAAGCAGGCGGTTCAGGAACCTGGCCCCTGGAGCATCGGCTTCACAGGCTTTGGCGAATGCCTTCCCTATGCGGAAAATCGCGTCACACTGAATACCACCCTGAAAGATAAATGGGGTCGCCATACGCTCAGCATGGATTGTGAGTTCAAGGAGAACGAAAAAGCGATGCAGCAGGATATGGCACAATCCACGGCGGAGATGCTGGAAGCCGCGGGATATAAAAATGTACAGCCTTACGTCAACACTTCATTTCCCGGCAATGCTAATCACGAGATGGGCACAGCACGCATGGGCCGCGATCCAAAGACGTCAGTGTTGAACGCTTTCAATCAAATGCACGACGTAAAAAATGTTTTTATTACGGACGGTTCCTGTATGACCTCGTCATCCTGTGTGAATCCATCGCTTACCTATATGGCGCTGACGGCCAGGGCATGTGATTTTGCCGTCAGCGAACTTAAACGCTCAAACCTTTAGTATGAAACGATTTATTCTCATGTTGCTGATGGGTTCATCCATCGCGGTTTCTGCCCAGAAGAAAGATAAAACATGGCGGTATTTATTTAACGGGAAAAATCTTTCCGGCTGGAAGCAGATCAACGGCACGGCACCTTACACCGTTGAAAATGGCGTGATTGTTGGAACGACGGTCACCGGGTCCCCGAATTCTTTTCTGGCAACGGAAGAAACTTTCGGTGACTTTATCCTCGAAGCGGAATTCAAACTCGACGAAGGTACAAACACCGGTGTGCAGTTCAGGAGTGAAAGCAGACCTGACTATCTCAATGGCCGGGTCTTTGGGTATCAGCTTGAAATCGATCCGACATCACGGAAGTGGTGTGGCGGAATCTACGATGAAGCCCGCCGTCAATGGCTGTATCCCCTGGAGTATAATCAACCTGCAAAGAACGCATTTAAAAATGGCGTCTGGAATACCCTTCGCATTGAAGCACTGGGCACATCACTGCGTACCTGGATCAACGGTGTTCCCTGTGCGCAGGTTGAAGACGATATGTCCATGCGCGGTTTTATTGCTTTGCAGGTTCATTCGATCGGCGATCCAAAAGATGCCGGGAAAAAAGTATGGTTTAAGAACATCCGCATTAAAACAGAAAACCTGGAGCCATCGCCCAATGATCAGATCTTTGTACTCAACCTCATCCCGAATTCACTCAACAAACAGGAGGAGGCGAATGGTGTCACACTGTTATGGAATGGTACGACGCCAAAGCAATGGCGGGGAGCGCATAAACAAAATTTTCCGGAGAAGGGTTGGATTGTCCGGGACGGCACGCTTACCGTTCAATCGTCCGATGGGGGTGAGTCGCAGAACGGCGGCGACATCGTTTCGATCAACGAATATGCGGCATTTGATCTGCAGTTTGAATTCAAAATGACACCGGGTGCGAACAGTGGCGTCAAGTATTTTGTGACCGAGAGCGAGAAGAACCAGGGTTCGGCGATCGGACTTGAATACCAGATCCTCGATGATGAAAAGCATCCTGACGCGAAGCAGGGCGCGGCGGGCAACCGTACTTTGGCTTCGCTGTACGATCTGATTCCCGCCGAGAAAAATCCGCGTGGTTTGAAAAAGACCGGCGAATGGAACCAGGGCCGCATCGTCGTTTACCCCGATAACAAAGTGGAGCATTGGCTGAACGGTTATCGCGTGGTGGAGTATGTACGCGGTAATAATATTTACCGGGCACTTGTCGCGCGAAGCAAGTATGCGCAATGGGAGGATTTCGGCATGGCTGAAAAGGGCCACATCCTGCTGCAGGATCATGGGAATGAGGTTTCTTTCCGCAGCATAAAAATTCAACTATTGAAGTGATCGTTTTCTATATTCAGTCAATGAACCTAAACCCGGCCTTATGACAACAACCAGAAGAACATTTATCAAGCAATCCGCACTGGCCTCACTGGGAGCGCTCGCTTTCAGCACCAAAAGTTATGGCAATATCATTGGTGCAAATGATCGTGTGCGGGTAGGGGTGGTAGGATTTTCAGATCGTTTCAGGAGTTCGCTCCTTCCCAGTTTTGCAAACCACTACAAGGAACTGAACTTCGATATTGTCGCGGTTTCCGATCTGTGGAGTAAACGGCGCAATGAAGGGCAGGCGCTGTTGAAAGAAAAGTTTGGACACGACATCCAGGCATGTGTGAATAACGATGAACTGTACAAGATCAGGGATCTGGACGCTGTGATCATCAGCACAGCGGATTTTCAACACGCGCTTCATACCATCGAAGCGGTAAAAGCAGGGTGTGATGCCTACACCGAAAAGCCATTCGCTGAAACGATGGAGGATAACCGCGCCGCGTTGAAAGCCGTAAAGGAAACCGGCAAGATCGTGCAGATCGGAT
>DASPJC010000242.1:0-5647 GCA_035628815.1 Ohtaekwangia sp.
CGTTCCTAATTTTTTGCGCTGCTTTGCCCGCGTTGGTGGCAAAGTCCTGACCGGCCGATGCATAAATAACAGACCGCGCCGCGTTCACGATGAGGCCACACTGGCTGTTCATACCGCGTTCAGAAACAAGTTTCAAATCGCCACCCTGTGCACCTATTCCGGGAACGAGGAAAAAATTATCAGGCGCAAGTGCCCGGATGCCGGCAATTTTTTCAGCCTGCGTGGCACCCACCACGAACATCAGCTGATCGGGACCGGCCCATTGCTGCGCTTTCAGCAATACCTCTTCGTAAAGCTTTCTTCCCCCCAGCGCTGACTCCAGCAATTGAAAATCACTGCTTCCGGGATTCGAGGTATGCGCCAGCAGAATGACCCATTTATCCCGGAACGTCAGGAAGGGGGTGACGGAATCTTTGCCCATGTAAGGCGCGACGGTAAGGGCATCAAAATTCATCTGCTCGAAAAAAGCACGCGCATACAGGCCTGATGTATTTCCGATGTCGCCGCGTTTGGCATCCGCGATGGTAAAAATATCTTTCGGAATATACGCTAATGTCTTTTCAAGGCTTTCCCAGCCACGAGGTCCGAGGGCTTCGTAAAAAGCGATATTCGGTTTGTAGGCGATACAAAACGCATGGGTCGCGTCAATGATCTGCCGGTTGAACTCAAAGACCGGGTCGGGCCCTGACAAGAGGTGTTTCGGAATTTTCGCCAGATCTGTATCGAGGCCCACACAGAGGTAGGAGTTCTTCTTTTTTATCTGTTCAAAAAGCTGGGCGCGGTTCATGCAGTTGAAATTGAGCTGATAACGCCCTAAAAGTAATTCTAAATTTTTATGCGACCGTCATAAAGAAAGCAGGATCGATGGACCCTGCTCGTGTTTCTTACGGGAGGAACAGCTCAACGCAGATCGATAACCTCCACGCCGGGATATTTTTTCTGATCGAACGTAAAGAAGCTATCCTCAACATTCACCGCGGGATTGAACTTGCTGATGGTGTACTTGAATTTGTTACCACCCTTGTCGTACATCGTAAAGCTCTGGATGCTCTTGTCCTTCTTATTGACAAACATTTTGATCTTGAAGAACTGCGCATCCTTTTTCTCCGGCACAAGGTCTATTTCCTCGCACAATACGCCACCCTCGGTCTTTTCCTGCAGGTAGAGATACTTGAACCCTTTCTTATACATATCATAGAACTTCGAAGGATTTACGTCTTCAGAGCCCGGGTCGTAATTGTCGATATTCACTTCTTTGGCTTCCGGCAAGTAGGTCCAGATCGTGGCGCCATTGTTGATTACTTCCTGCTCGGGCATAACCAGCTTGAATTTTTCGCCCTTCACCGTCAGCTTGCCTTTGAACTCCTCGCTGATATTCTCCACGTCGTTGGTCATGGTTTGAGAAATATTGACTTCGAACGCAGGGATGGATTGATATTTCTTGCTCATGGCATCGAGAATCTGAAGCGCTTTAGGATCGTACTGGGCAAGGGCCGTATAGGTCAAAAAAAGGCTTAAAAGGGATAAAAGCAGGTTTTTCATTCGGTGATCGCTTAAAAATATGTGCAAAGTTAAGATTGACTGTGTCTTTCCTTCAATGCAGTCAATAATTGTTCCAAACTGAGCTCGTCCTTGATCAAAACTTCGCGGGCTTTACTACCCTCGAATGGCCCTACAATCCCGGCCGCTTCCAGCTGATCGATCAGGCGCCCTGCACGGTTATAGCCCAGTTTCAGCTTCCGCTGGATAAGTGATGTGCTCCCCTGCTGATGCATGACAATCAGTCGGGCTGCTTCTTCGAAAAGCGCATCGCGGTCAGAAAGATCCACATCTGACGCGCCTCCATCATCATCGCCTTCATATTCAGGCAGCATATACGCGGAATCATATCCACGTTGAGCGCCGATAAACTCACAGACTTTCTCGATTTCAGGCGTATCGACAAAAGGACATTGCAGGCGGATAACATCCGAACCTGAGGACAGCAGCATATCCCCCTGGCCGACGAGCTGATCAGCACCGCCGGTGTCAAGGATGGTACGGGAGTCGACTTTAGACGTGACACGAAACGACAGCCGGGCCGGGAAGTTCGCTTTGATGACGCCGGTAATCACATTTACCGATGGCCGCTGTGTGGCGACTACCAGATGGATACCAATCGCACGGGCAAGCTGCGCGAGACGGGCAATCGGCGTTTCCACTTCCTTACCTGCCGTCATCATCAGATCGGCCAATTCGTCGATCACCAGCACGATGTACGGCAAAAACCGGTGACCTTCTTTTGGGTTGAGTTTCCGGGAGATGAATTTCGCGTTATACTCCTTCAGGTTCCGCGCGCCGGCATCTTTCAGGATCTCGTAGCGATTCTCCATTTCGATACAAAGGGAATTCAGGGTATGAACGACCTTGCGTGTATCCGTGATGATCGCCTCCTCACTGTTGGGAAGCTTGGCGAGATAATGCCGTTCAATCTTACTGAACAAAGACATCTCGACTTTTTTCGGGTCGACCAGCACAAACTTAAGCTGCGAAGGATGCCGCCGGTACAAAAGCGAAGTCAGTATTACATTTAATCCCACGGACTTGCCCTGGCCGGTTGCTCCCGCCACCAGCAAGTGCGGCATTTTGGCAAGGTCGATAACCAGAACTTCGTTTGAAATTGTCTTTCCGAGCGCAATGGGCAGTTCCTTATCGGACTTTGCAAATGCCTGCGTTGCAAATACCGACCGGATGCTGACCATCTCGCGGTTCTTATTGGGAACCTCGATACCGATCGTTCCTTTCCCCGGAATGGGCGCAATGATACGGATGCCAAGTGCCGACAGGCTCAGGGCGATATCGTCCTCCAGGTTTTTAATCCTGGATATTTTAATACCGGCATCGGGTACGATCTCATACAAAGTCACGGTCGGCCCGATGGTAGCCTTGATGCTTTGAATACCAATCTTGAAGTTAACCAGCGTCGCGACAATACGGTCCTTATTCTGGTTGAGTTCTTCCTGGCTTACGCCGGCTTTCCCGGTATCATACTCATTCAGTAATTCAAGGGGCGGAAACTTATAGTGGCTCAGGTCGAGCGTCGGGTCATAAAACCCCTGCTCCTCCACCAGTTGCTCTGCCAGTTTATCTGTTTCGATCTTTTCCTCGATAATAAAGACGGGATCGGCTTTAGCCTCTTTTTTCACAGGCTCCTGCTTCTGAATCTCCAACTGCAACTCCTGGACAGGTTTAACCACCGGCTCCAGGGGCGCCTTTACTTCCGGCAACGGCTCCTTAGCTGTTTTAGGTTTTACTTCGGGAACCTGTTCCGGCCAGTTATCGCTGTCATCCGTGTATGAAGAGAACAATGGTTCGTCGGCAGCGTCGTCTTCCAGGATGGCATCCGTGCCCATGGGTTTCGGATCCTTCGGCTGGAACAGTGGAATGGCCGTTACGTTAAAATAGAAGATAATAAAGACAAACAGGGAGAGGATGAGTATCAGGAACGTACCCCAGCCAAACATGCCATCACTCCAGACAGCGAGATGGAAACCCAGCCCGCCGCCGAGGAAGCTCCAGTCACTGACCCCATCGTTGATCTTGGTCATATACCCCAGCAAAAGGCTTAACCACAGGCCGAAAAAGATTGCAAATATGCTGTAGGAGAAAATTCTCAGCAGTTCTCTGTTAAACACGATCTTAAATCCCACCAGGAAAAGCAGCGGCGGTATCAGAAATGCGGCAATGCCAAACCAGCGTTTGATAAAAAAATGTGATGTGATCGCGCCGTAGAGCCCCAGCCAGTTCTCAGTTTCGCGGCCCGAGTCAAGAAGACTCGAGGTTCCGTCGGGATTAAGGGTGCTTTGCACGACGCTTTCGTCAGCCTGCCAGGAAAACAGATAGGAAAAGAGCGCCAGGAACATGGCCACACCTGCGATCATCATGAAAAAACCGATGGCCAGTTTGAAGCGGGGATCCTTTACAAACTGAAAGCTGAATTTCTTTTTCGACGACTTTCCCTTCTTGTCCTTCTCAGGCTTCTTAAATGTATTTGATTTATAGGTGTTCTGTGCCATGCTCCGATTCCCGCAAAACTAAATAAAAAGCGTAAGCAATTATAGATTTTGGATTGCCGATTTTAGATTATGCGGTTTTGACACACTTCCTGTGCATACTTTTTATAGCGAGCGATGGCCCATCCCTCCGGACCATTGGGTGTCACGGTGCTTCAGCATCGGGTTACAACGGCAACGTAAAGATTCACCACGCGGCGCGAACAAAAAGAACAATTGAGGGCATCAGGCTTCATCGTGGGCCAAACGTTGTAGTTCATGCTGCCGCAATCCGAAACCATTTATTATATTACTGGACTTGTGAGATCGTTTTTATTTCTGTCTGCGCTCCTGGGTTGCATTTTGCCGTCCCGTCTCAATGCACAATACAATCATTTCGAGAAGATTACGGAAGAGCAGGGATTGTCGGACAACCGCGTGACGTGTTTTAAGAAAGACCGCACAGGTTTCCTTTGGGTGGGTACCGAGAACGGCCTGAACCGCTATGATGGTTTTTCGTTCCGCATTTACCGGCCAGGCCAGTTTCCTTTTCACCTTTCCCATGAACGCATCAACGATATCGAGGAAGATGCTGAGGGTCGCCTGTGGGTATCTACAATGAACGGGCTGAATGTGCTGGATCCTGAAACGGATAGCCTGACCGTGTTTGTCCCCGGCGAGGAAGCAACCAGGCAGCCGTTGACCACTGTCAGCAGCGCGCTCATCTGGGATACATTCATCGATCAAACCGGGCGCGTCTGGATTGCACCGGACTCCCGTGACCTGAGTTACTATGACCCGGTAAAAAGAACGTTTCACCATTTGCCGTGGCGGGATTTTGTCAGGAAGATGTTTCCACAACGCGGACAAAAATACTCGGCCATTCAGAAAATCGCGCGGAAGTCAAAAGACGAGCTCTGGCTGGGTACAACGCTGGGGCTATTCAGTTGCAATACAGTAAATAATACTTTCCAATATTATGGCGGAGACGACCCCGTAGACTGCGTTTCGCTTTCGTACGACAGCATCCGGCAGATCGTTTACTTCGGGCAAAGAAATTGTTATGCCTATGACGTTCGCGAAAAAAAGCTGGACAAGGTAAGGGAGGATGAGACCATCGGCCTTGTCAGCGACAGGCGAAATGCGATACTGGTTCCATCCTTATCGGGCCTGTGGACGATTGACCCGGAACAAAAAAAGACCGGTATGCTGTCGCGCGTTGCGCCGGCCCATTTTTCATTGCACCATCCCAAAGCAAGTTCGGTATACCAGGATAACGGAACGGTGTGGATCGGAACAACAGCGGGAATACGGATGTATGATCACCGGCTGGATCGCTTTGCCTTTCTCCCGCTTTTTGCCGACACTGTTCCGCCTGGAGGAAATGCCTTTCACATCCTGGACCACACGCGTCACCAACGCTATTACATCAGCGCGGTGACACAGCACAAGCTGGTTGTGCTGGATAAAAAAACAGCGAAACAAACGGTGATATCGCGCATTGAGGGCAGACCACTGATGCAGTGCGCCAAAACATACGAAGACCGCCGGCACCGGCTGTGGGTGCTAACGCGCTTCCACATCTTTATCAGCGACAGCAGTCACGAACATTTCCG
>DASPJC010000243.1:0-20147 GCA_035628815.1 Ohtaekwangia sp.
GTGTCGCGTTCGATGGCCATCACACCGCGCAGGTTTTCTGAGCTGCAGCGATTGAAGTCCTGGATGAAATACTTATACAGTCCTCTCCCGTTCGAAGCGAACCATACATTACCTTCCGAATCGGTCATCACATTGTATATCTCCACATCCCGGAGCACCGTATCTTTCTTCAGGACGCCGCCATCGAAAGTTTCCCGGAAAAGCGTATTGCCGTTGCTCGTCCAGAACAGGTCCTGTTTCGGATCGTAGAATAAAACGTGATCGTCTACCTCCCAGGGAAGTTTTTTGACCTCCAGGCTTTTATGGTCGAGCTTGAACAGTCCTTTCTCCGACCGGAAAAGAACATTGCCTTTATAATTGAAAAAGAAAAAGATCTTGCCGTGTTCTGCCTTGGGGGAAAAGATTTTCGTTTCACCGCCCGACTGGATCACGAAAGAACCGTCGTTAAGATAAAAGCAATTGACACGCAACAATCCCTGGTGAAAACGCGCTACCTGTTTGCCGGGCAGGAGTGGCTTCTCCCAGTAATGCACTGAATCCTGGTGGATTTTGGCGACTGCGCCGTTGAAAAGTATTGCAAAAATGGAATCACCATGTTCATATAACCGGCGGAAACGACGTGACGTCCCCGGGGCGCCCGAGCCCTGAAAGCGTTTGAACGTGTAGCCGTCGAATTTGGAGAGTCCCCGCACATGCAGGATCCAGAGATTCTGGTGCTGGTCAATGTGAAGGCCGATAATATCATTGGCGGTGAGACCGTCCTTGGTGGTGTAGACTTTGAAGTCATGGCCATCGAACCGCGCCAGGCCGCCCCCTTCAGTCCCCACCCACAGATATCCGTTGGCGTCCTCGATCATTGCTGTAACCTGGGACTGCGGAAGACCGTCTATGGAGGTATAATTGCGCGTAGAGTATAGGGAAGGCTGCGCCTGAAGCTGTGCAAAACATAGCCCGATCAACATTGCCAGCAAAAAGTCCCTTCTCATACGATCGACATGCAATTTAAGGTGTTTCCTTTATCTTCTGAATCACCTATCTTAAGGTATTTAGCCATTAAGACGCAGAAACGGGCGCTGAGCCCTAGAAACGCAATAGCAACGCAGATAAATAAAAACGACGCAGGTATGTACAAAAACTATTTTTTGATCAGTTTGCGGAATTTACGCAAACATTTATCCTATTCCGTGATCAATATCACCGGCCTTGCGCTGGGATTTGCTACCTGCCTGCTGCTGGTAGTCTGGATCGCCGAAGAATGGAGCTATGACCGGTTTCACAAGAACGCCCGCAACATTTACCGCGCGTCGCTTGAGTACAGTTATGGGGGTCAAACTTCAAAAACTTCCGTTTCGCCCACAGCACTGTTGCCCGCCCTCCGGAAGAATTTCGCTGAAGTACAGAACGGCGTTCGCGTTTACAGTGCCGGCCTATTCAGGCCGTTCATTGTCCGCCATGACGATAAGATGTTCCAGGAAGAAAAGTTTCTTTATGCCGACAGCAGTTTCTTCCAAATCTTTTCATTCGATCTGGTGGCCGGCAGCCCGGACAAGGTGCTGAGTCAACCAAATACACTTGTCATCACGACGGCGACGGCCAGAAAGTATTTTGGAAGCGAAGATGCGTTAGGCAAAACCCTTCGCGTGAACGATCAGGTGGATTACACCATCACCGGTATTGTGAATGATCCACCTTCAAACAGTCTGCTGCAATTCGATTTCATCGGTTCATTTGCGTCCCTCCAGGCATCGAAATCGCAGATCTGGGGAAGCGCCAATTACCAGACGTTCCTGCTCCTTCAACCGGATACTGACCTGCCCGCATTGGCCGAAAAAACCAATGCGCTTGTCAAGCGTGAAGTGATGCTGGGTGAAGGGCATCAGGGCGATTACATGATTTTCAACTATTTGCCGTTAACGGATATCCATTTAAAATCGGATATGCATGAAATGACGGCCGTCAGTGACATCCAGTACCTCTATATTTTTGGAGCGATCGCTGCACTGGTGCTCATCATCGCGTGTATCAATTACATGAACCTCGCCACCGCCAGGGCCGCAGACCGGGCGCGCGAAGTGGGTATCCGAAAAGTTGCCGGAGCGGTTCGACAGCAACTTCTTGCACAATTCATGGGCGATGCGGTTTTGCTCACCTTCCTCGGATTAGGCGCCGGTCTTTTCCTGGCCATCCTTGCACTTCCGGTATTTAATCTCCTGACCGGAAAAAGTTTTTCGACGGAGGATCTTTTCACGACCCAGATCATCGCCATATCTGTCGGAGGCGCCTTGCTGGTTGCCTTCGGTGCAGGCTCCTACCCTGCGTTGGCTATGACTGCGTTCAGACCTGTTCAGGTATTGAAAGGAAACTTTAAAACCTCATCCAAGGGCATCTGGCTGCGGCAAACCCTTGTGATCTTTCAGTTTGCGATCTCCGTCATCCTCATTATCGGAACGATTGTGGTGGTCAAGCAGCTGCGTTTCGTGCAGAACAAGAAGCTTGGATACGGCAAGGAAAATGTCGTGATCCTTCCACTGGATCATCAGACACAGACGGTGTATGAACAGCTTCGCACAGATGTTCTCCGGCATGGAAATGTGACAACGATGGGCCGCGCGACGGAATCCCCGACGAAGATCAAGGGTGGGTATACCCTCTCTGTTGATGACGGCACTAACCCGGTGGGCATTGCCGTAACCGCGATGTCTGTAGATACCGGGTTTATTCCGGCGCTCGGCATGGAGCTTACGAGCGGAAGAAACTTCAATGAAGCCGATTTTGAAAAAGTAGAAAAAGACACATTGTTCGCCGTTATCCTGAATGAAACAGCGGTGAAGGAACTCATGCTCGACCCATCCGAATCCCTTGGTATGCGTGTTAGTTTGAACGGAAGGCGAAGCGAGATCATCGGCGTCGTGAGCGACTTTCACTTTGCGCCACTCCATGAAAAGATTGCACCGCTGGTGTTGTTCAATGAAGAAGCGCAGTATTCCTATATCTTCATGAAATTCAAGGCCGGTGATATTATGCCCGCGATGGAAAATATCCGCGAAACATACAAAGCACTGGTGCCGCACAGGCCTTTTGAGTATACATTCCTGGACGAACAGTACAACGCACTCTACCGGAACGAGGAACGCATGAGCCACATCGGTATTTCCTTCGCAAGCCTTGCCATCATCATCGCATGTATGGGTCTGCTGGGCCTGGTTGCCTTTACAGCGTCTCAAAAAACGAAAGAGATTGGCATCCGGAAAGTGCTGGGCGCCAGCGTCGGGAGCATTGTCGTTCTGATCACACGTGATTTTACCCGGCTTGTGCTGCTGGCCATCCTGATAGGCCTGCCCGTAGCTTGGTGGCTGATGTCCGGGTGGCTGAATGATTTTGCCTATCAGACCGAGATCGGGCCGTGGCCTATTGTCATCGCCTCAGGTATCTGCATCCTTATTGCGATCGGAACCGCGGGTTTTCAGGCAGCAAAAGCGGCATGGGTTAACCCTGTCGACACGCTGAGGAGTGAGTAGATCAAAGGCATTGGAATTTGGGGGCCAGAACCAGCAGCCTGAGAAAGGGGCTTAATTTTGACGGCTTAGTTCAAAATATAAAGGCAGTATGCTGTGACTTCAGGCTCGAGGCCGCATTATTAAGGCGAATTTTGTTGAAGTGCATATCTTAAAAGTTCGCTCGAAATATCTTACGCAACCGTCTGTTTCCTTGATGACCGATGACGAAATACAACAGGAGTACCGGATCCTCGAGCGATCAAAAAAAGATCCCAGGGTTTTCGGGGAATTGTATGAAAAATATTTCGACCGGATTTTCAATTTTATCTACCGCCAGACGGACGATGAAGACCTTACGGCGGACCTCTGCTCGCAGGCGTTCCTGAGTGTTTTGAAAAATGTCGACCGGTATCAGTTCAGGGGCGTCCCGTTTTCGGCCTGGTTATACAAGATCGCCGGCAATGAGGTGAACAAGTATTACAGAAAACGGAAGAACAGTAAAATATTCAGCATCGAAGAGGTAAAGGTCAGGGAACTGATTGAACAGGCAAACGAAGATTGGGATGAGGAAATGATCCAGCAGCTCCTGCGGTACCTCAATGAACTGCCAACGGATATGCTGGAAGTGCTGCACCTCAGGTTTTTCGAGGAAAAAGATTTCAAAGAAATATCATTCATCCTTGATATCAGTGAAAGTGGAGCGAAAATGCGCACATACCGTGCGTTGGACCGTTTAAGAAAAAAATTTAACCTACAGATCCGGTACGATGGCAAGGAATGAAATAAGACTGAGGAAACAATCCATGACTTCCGGGCGGATTGCACGTTACCGGAACTACGAGGACTTAATGGCGCGGCACGAGCACGACCTCCGGATCAGGAAATTATCCAGGCTGATCGTATACATCCTGATCATCGTTATCCTGATCTGCTCGTTCCTGGCATTGGTGCTCATCAAGCAGCAGGAAAAAAAGCTGCCGGAACGCGGTAAAGTCCCTTATACAGCAACGCCCCAGCGTACGTTCTGCCAAGATCAATCACCGTTGACCTGAACGCCTTTACCTCTGGTAATCAGTTCAGGCGGGATCATATCTTCAATGACGGCTCCAACCGGTTTCCGGTTGGTATATTCCAGGCCCAGAAAAGCGGCCATCGTTCCGGCCACCTGCTTTTGAAAATACGTTGCCTTTGTTTTCATTTCGCCACGGGCCGGTGTGTCGGGTCCGATCGCTGCAATCCAGACCTCATCCGAACCCGGGATATTAGCCCCATGCCGCTTCCACGATCGCCTGGCTTTTTCGCCGCGACCGTGATCGGTGGTGATCACCATTGTGGTCTGGTCGCGGTAGCCATCCTCGGATTGAATCCATGCCCACAACTGGCCGAGCATCCGGTCGGCATTGTGTGCTGATTTGAGGTACTCATCGTACTGGCCGCGATGGCCAAAACTGTCTGTTTCGTTAAAACTGATATAGATCACCCGCGGCTGCTCGCGCTTAAGATATTCAAGCGCGAACTGGAAGGTGAAGACATCGGGCCGCGGACCGCGACCTGGCAAAAGATGTTGCAGGTGATTCAACATTCTTTCGCGATCCGAGATTTTTCCATGGGCTGGCGTTCGTCCGGCGTTAGGCACCAGCGACGATTCTTTCATGCGCGCTACATACGCGATACCATCCCACGAAGCGAAAATCGCAACGCTGTTGTGAAACCCGGGATTCGCTGCAATAAAATCGAGCACCGTTCGGTTCGGGTTTGCTACCGGATCGTTGGAGTCGATGGCCGGATCGACAAAACCCACCAGCATCTCGCTGTAACCGGGAGATGAGAACCAATGTGGATTGGTGCAGTTCACCTCATTACCATAGCGGCGGTTGCCATAGATCTGTCCCTGCCTGGAGATCACATTCCAAACGAACGGCATTAATTGCTGTCGCCGGAGTTCCGTCTCTTTGTTCCAGAACAGATCGACTACACTTTTATCCGATACATATTTTTTATTACAAAGGATGTCGCGATCGGCGCCGTTAAATAGTTCCTGCCAGCGAAACCCGTCCAGCGTGACCAGTACAACATTCTTCGTCCGGCGTTCCTGGGCATTTACTGCCGCTCCGGTAATATAAAACAGAAGTAACAAGCCAATCCACTTCATGATGATCAATGTCAGTAAAGAAAATCTGGTAGCGTTCCCGATCCATTGCCAGGAACGACACGACATTGTAAAGAAGTAAATATTGATGCCGGCCGGATACGCGCCGGAGCAGGGGCCTGAATGGTCTTCGATGCTGTATAACTATTGCCTCACTGCTACATCAGAATTGCAGTTCACTCAGCCGAATCGTCCGGTTGATCCTTTCCTTTCCTGAAACATCAATGATCGCGCAATGCACGGCCGGATCTTTTTCTTTCCAGTCAATCCGGATCAGTCCAAAGTGATTTTCCATCACCGGCCCGTCGATACGGTTATCATTAGGGGTCGCAAAATCCCAGGTCGACGTGATACCACTGGCCGTGATATCGTACAACGGGTAAAGGCCCGGCGCATTCAGGCGGGAAATCTCAGCGTAGTGCACATCACCTGAAATAAAAACCACACCATTCGCTTCTGTTTTACGGATCACCTCGAGCATCCGCTGCTGCTCGTGCGGAAAGTTTGCCCATGCTTCATAACCGTTGTGGGTGATACCGAACTGCGTGCTGGATCCTATGATCCGGACATCCGCCGGGACCTGCAGTTGTTCTTCAAGCCATTGCCATTGTGCTTCTCCCAGCATGGTTGAATCCGCGGTAGTATAAGGGGAATATTCCAGGCCATAATCAAAACGCGAATCGCCCTCGCGATTTCCATTGTAGGGAAGAACCTTGTCCCGGAAAGTTCTCATATCCAAAAGGATGACCTGAACGGTGCGGGTGTCCGCTGCGACCAGTTTACTGTGGTAGATACCCGCGTGTCGCAGGACGGTCGAGTCGGCTACACCAAAAAAATCCAGGAATATTTCCTTGGACTTTTCTTTGAATGCGTAGTGCCTGCCTGCGTCATTCCATCCATAGTCATGATCGTCCCACGTCGCAAGGATCGGTGTTGATGCTTTCAGTTTCTTAAATTCAGATTTCGCGCCCAGCACCTGGTAATTCCTCCGCAACGTATCCATATTGTCCGTGTCGCTGTAAATATTATCCCCCAGATAGATAAAAACGTCTGGTTGATTTTCAACCACTTTTTCCAGCACGGGCTGCGGGTGGCGTTGATCACCGCAGGATCCAAAAGCGATGACAGTGATCCTGTCGCCTGAACCTTGTTTACTGTCCGGTGAACAGGCAACGATGATGAAGAAGATTAAGATAAGTTTTTTCACGGCCTTATGAATTATAGGTGCAAGCCCGCGACATTGAAACAGCTTGTCCGTGGCACGGGTATCCGGCGTTGAATTTGCATTACTTCACCGACATTCCAAAATGCCATAGCCGGATACTGCAGGATGCCTATTGCACCCTATAATAAGTCGTGGCGGGTGGTTGATCTTAAAATTTTTTACTGCAACTTACCGATTGCATGACAGCTCCCCATGTGGTCTAACTTTCATACACATAGTGACTACTGCGACGGTAAGGGTCCGGTTGAACAATACGCTCAGAAGGCTGCTGCGAATGGTATGATGGCATTGGGATTCTCCTCGCATGCGCCCCTGCCCTTTCACCGGCCGTGGACTATGCAGGAAGATCATATTGACGGCTATGTTCGGGCGATCGCGGCGCTGAAGAAATCGTTTCCAACGCTGGAGATCTACACCGGTCTTGAAACAGATTACATACCCGGCATCACGTCGCCCGCCATCTTCCGGGATAAGCTGGATTATACCATAGGTTCAATTCATTTTGTGGAGCAACTACCGGACGGAACGCCCTGGGAAATAGACGGAAATCATGCGCTGTTTCTCGATGGTTATACAAAAATCTTCAAGAGCGATATAAAGGCGGTCATGCACCGGTATTACGCGCTGACGCGGGAAATGATCAGCACAGCGGGCCCTGCGATTGTTGGTCATCTTGACAAGATCAAGATCCAGAATATTGGTGGTCAGTTCTTCGACGAGCAGGCGCCGTGGTACCGGCACGAAATCGTTTCGACCCTGGATACCATTCGTGCGCATGGCACCATCGTTGAAGTGAACACCCGCGGAATCTATCAGAAGAAATCCTCTACTACGTACCCGAGCCCGTGGATTCTGGAGCTTGTTCATCAAAGGGAAATACCTGTCACGCTGAGTAGTGACGCACATCATCCGGATGATCTCACTAATCAGTTTCCGGCAACCGCCAGGCTTCTCGCAGCGATCGGGTTTAAAACACTGATGGTATTGCATGAAGGACGTTGGCAGCCTGTACCTTTTAACGAACGAGACCTTGCGCAACCCTGAACACCTGCTAACGCGCTGGCTTCGGGAATGCCATCCTTTCTGGTTTACGCTGTACGCCTCCGTTGCAGCCTTCTGCCTCTACACCTGTGTCTATGCCTTCAGGAAGACGTTTACCGCGGCCACATTTGAGGGGATGTTCTTCAACGGGGTGAGCTACAAGGTATGGCTGGTGATCTTTCAGATCGTGGGATATGGACTATCCAAGTTCATCGGGATAAAAGTCATCTCGGAACTCCGGCCCAACGCAAGGGCTATTGGCATACTGTCGATGATCGGTATTGCCGGAATTTCCTGGCTGTTGTTTGCCCTGACACCGGCGCCCTATAACATGATCTTCCTGTTTACCAACGGGCTGCCCCTCGGCATGGTGTGGGGCATGCTTTTCGGCTACCTGGAAGGACGGCGGATGACCGAGGTGCTAGGTGCAGCGTTATCGGTCAGTTTTATATTTTCATCCGGGCTATGCCGCTCCATGGGGGCGTATCTCATGCACGACTGGAATGTACCGGCATGGTGGATGCCATTCGTGGCATGCTGCGTTTTTTTTATTCCGCTGGTGGTGTTTCTCTGGCTGGTGGACAAAATTCCTGCACCGTCGCCGCTGGATGAAGAACTCCGGACACGCCGACAGCCTATGGATGCTCAAAACCGAAGGCGTTTCATCCGAACCTTCCTACCTGGAATTATCCTGTTTGTCGTCGCCTATGTTCTCCTGACAACGTTCCGTGATTTCCGTGAAAATTTCTCAGCTGAAGTCTGGCAATCCGTCGGGTTCGGTAACACCCCGGAGATTTATTCTCAAACGGAAGTACCTATATCCCTGGCTGTTTTGATCATCATGGGAAGCCTCATGCTCATTAAAAATAACCACCGCGCGCTGATCGTGAATCACGCAATTATCGTAGCGGGAATGGCACTCATCGGTATCAGTACTTATCTGTTTGAAGCGCAACATATCGGCGCGCAATGGTGGATGACACTGAACGGCCTTGGACTTTATTTGGGGTATGTTCCGTTCAATTCGATTTTCTTCGACCGGTTGATCGCTGCTTTCCGATATGTGGGCACCGTGGGGTTTATCATGTATGTCTCCGACGCATTCGGCTATCTCGGTACAATTGCCGTGGTCCTGTTCAAAGAGTTTAGTTATTCGGAGATGAGCTGGCTTCAGTTCTTCATCTCGGGAGGATATATGGTGTCGTTTTCCGGCGTTCTGCTCATCACCGGTTCCATGATTTATTTCTCCAGCAAACACAAACAGACCGCCTCACCCTAGCAGCGACTCTCAATACTACTCTGTTACGCCGTAGCAGTACTCTTTCAGATAGTCGGCAGCATCGTCGAAGCCGGCCTCGAAGGCCCTGGTAAGTAAGCGGCAACCTTCTGTCACGTTCTCCGACTCCACCAGCGCGTATCCCTTGTAAAAAATCAACGTCGTGTTGGCCGGATCTTGCTGCAGCCCTTTTTCAATATAATTCAAAGCCCATGAATAACCCTCCTGGTCAATGCACAGGGAAGCAGCGTACAAATAGGTCTGCACCAATGATGGATCTTCCTTGATCACTTCATCGAAAATAATGATCGCACTGTCAGCATTCTCTTCATAGTAATATGTAAGCCCCAGGTATGATTTGAGCTCGGGCACCGGTTGAACAGCGAGCAGTTGACGGATATCGCGGCGGGCTTTCTCGTATTCGCCCGCGTCCATCAGTACCGACACACGCCATTGAACAAGCTCGAGGTTGTCGGGACTTTCCGCGATTAGCTTATCCAGCTCCGACATTTGCTTTTCATTATCGCCCTGCTCCTGGTAGATATAGAGCCGCAACAAACGCGCATGTTCCTCAGGAAATTTTCCAATGTACTGGTTGACATCACGAAGCGCTTCATCATGACGACCGAGGCTGAAATACGCCAGCGCGCGATTGTATAAAGCCATATAATCGTCATCCGTTTTCAGCCTGGATTCGGAGATGATCCTGTCGTAAAGCTTCAACGCACCTTCATAATCGCCCCGGTTCATAAGGGTATCCGCCGATACCGTCCAGGCTTCAATTTTGGTGCGGCTTTGCGCATATAAAAAAGAAAAGCTGATCATTGAAAGAATGATCAGCCCTGCAGTTTTTTTAAACATTACTTGCTGTTGCGTTTACGCTCGTTTTCGTTAAGATAGATCTTCCTCAAACGGATCGATTTCGGTGTTACTTCAACATACTCATCGGCCTGGATATATTCCAGCGCTTCTTCAAGCGAAAATTTGACCGGCGGTGCGATCCGCATCTTCTCATCGGCACCGGACGCGCGCATGTTGGTGAGTTTTTTGGTCTTGGTCACGTTAATCACCAGGTCACCGCTGCGGCTGTGCTCGCCGATTACCTGGCCCTCGTAAACCGGTTCTCCCGGATCGATGAAAAATTTTCCGCGATCCTGAAGGTTGTTCAAGCTATAGGCAATGGCTTCGCCCTGTTCCATAACGATCAGCGAGCCGTTAATACGCCCGGGTATTTCACCACGGTACGGTTGATATTCCTTAAAGCGGTGGGTTACGATTGCCTCACCGGCTGTCACGTTCAGCAGGTAATTGCGCAGGCCGATGATTCCACGGGAAGGAATCATAAACTTGAGGATCATGCGGTCGCCTTTCGGCTCCATGTTCAACATTTCTCCTTTGCGCTGGGACACTGTTTCGATTGCTTTTCCGGCATCCGTTTCGGGAAGATCGATTGTGAGTTCTTCCATCGGTTCGCACTTCACGCCATCGATCTCTTTGAAAATCACCT
The DNA here is from genome assembly GCA_035628815.1 of Ohtaekwangia sp. GTDB lineage: Bacteria > Bacteroidota > Bacteroidia > Cytophagales > Cyclobacteriaceae > Ohtaekwangia. Next base: position 10,696 of record DASPJC010000243.1, read on the forward strand.
GCGGTTGTCCGATCTGCAACTCATAGCCCTCTCTCCGCATGGTTTCAATCAACACGGACAAATGCAGTACGCCTCTTCCGAATACCATGAACGAATCGGCCGAACCGGTATCGCCGACGCGTAACGCCAGATTTTTCTCCAGCTCCTTATCGAGTCTTTCCTTGATGTGGCGCGAGGTGACAAGCTTGCCTTCCTTGCCATAGAAAGGCGAGTTGTTAATGGTAAAAAGCATACTCATGGTAGGCTCATCGATGGCGATCGACTGCATCGCTTCCGGATTGTCGATATCCGCAACGGTGTCGCCGATTTCGAAGCCTTCCAGTCCCACGAGGGCGCAGATTTCACCCGCTTTTACTTCTTCAACTTTCAGTTTTTCAAAACCCTCGAAAACGTAAAGATCTTTAATCCTGGTCTTGACAATACCTTTTCCTTCACGTTTCACCAAAGCAATCTGTTGCCCCGTTTTCACGGTTCCGCGGTGCACGCGACCAATGGCAACCCGCCCGATATACGAAGAGTACTCGAGTGACGTGATCAGCATCTGTGTATTACCTTCTTCAATTTTTGGCGGGGGAATATGATCGATAATCCCTTCCAGCAACGGTGTAATGTTCTCCGTAGGTGCTTTCCAATCGTTGCTCATCCAGCCTTGTTTGGCTGAGCCGTAGAACGTGGGAAAATCGAGTTGGTATTCGGTGGCATCCAGCTGAAACATCAGGTCAAAAACCTGTTCATGCACTTCATCCGGTGTACAGTTTTTCTTATCCACCTTATTGATCACAACAATGGGTTTCAAACCCAGCTGAAGTGCTTTTTGCAGTACAAATCGCGTCTGGGGCATAGGGCCTTCGAAGGCGTCGACCAGCAGCAGGCAGCCGTCGGCCATGTTCAGGACACGCTCAACCTCGCCACCAAAGTCACTGTGACCGGGTGTATCGATGACGTTAATCTTGTAGTCCTTATACCGCACGGATACATTCTTGGCCAGAATGGTAATCCCGCGCTCACGCTCCAGGTCATTACTGTCCATAATCAACTCGCCGGGGGTCTCGTGCTCCTTAAAAAGTTTGCCGGCCATCAATAGTTTATCCACCAGCGTCGTTTTTCCGTGGTCAACGTGGGCAATAATTGCAATGTTTCTTATCTTGTTAACATCCATAAAAACCTCAAAATCCGTCTTTTTACATAATTGAGGGCGCAAAGATAAGACTTTTAATGCATAGTACGCAGGACCGTTCAAAAATCGCCCGCGGAATAAAAGCTGCTACCGGCTCGTCACAACACATCTCTGATGCATTCAAAATTCCGGGCGACAATACCCGTGCCGTACAGCGGCCATCCGTGACTTGCCGGCGCGATTGGACGACCATGCATGCAGCTACTTTTTAAAACGGACGAACGTTCCCATCGGGAGGTCTTTGCCCTGGTCTGATTTCAGGCAGAATTCACCATAGGCAGGATCGGCGCCCTCAAAATGACTTTTAACGACATTCAATCCGACCAGCGGCGAAAGGCCCACGGCGTACATGCTCAAAATAAAAAATGCCTTGTCATTATCCAGCAAAGAAGCTGTCATGCCCGTGAGTTCATCCAATTGTTCCTGGAGCGTCCATTTTTCACCTTCGGGTCCGCGTCCGTATGGCGGAGGATCCATAATGATACCGTTGTAACGATTGCCGCGCTTTACCTCCCGTCTTACGAATTTGAAAGCGTCTTCATATACCCAGCGGATGTCCTGCAAATTATTGAGTTGCATGTTCTGGTTCGCCCAGTTAATGCCCGGACGCGAGGCGTCGCAGTGGATAACTTCCGCCCCGGCAAACCGGGCAACAACCGAGGCGGCACCCGTGTAGGCAAAGAGGTTTAATACACGCCCTTTGGCGTCCGGCCACCCTTTGATCGTGTCATGAATAAAATTCCAGTTGTTGCCCTGCTCCGGAAAAATTCCAACGTGACCAAAGCCGGTGAGTGCAAGCCGCAGGGTGATGTTCATATCCCGGTATTGATACTGAATATTCCAGCTTTCAGGCATTCCGGGTGCTTTGGACCACCCGCCCTTCACGTCATCGGTAAAGCGAAACTTGTCTTTCTGCTCGCGCACAAACTTGGCATGGGCCATCTTTTTCCATTCGGCGTCGCTCAGTGATTTGGGCCAGATCGCCTGGGGTTCCGGACGGATGAGGATGTACTCACCAAAACGCTCGAGCTTCTCGAAACCACCGGCATCGATCAGTTTGTAATCCTTCCAGGAATCGGGATGTAGCAGCATCATAGGCGGCAAAGCTAAAAGCTTAAAACGGAAGGTCAAAAAAACTGCCGTATTCCGGCCTGCGCCGATGTTTACAAAACGAGACATTAAAGCGTGGCTATTTGAAGATCCGGTAACACCTTTTAGCTTTGTCATCCTACTATGCATCCGCTCATCACCAGTCCGCAGAATCCAAAGATCAAGAATATCAGGCTGCTGGAAAAGGCACGTGAGCGCAGTCAGCAGGGTCTGCTGGTGATTGAAGGTCTTAAAGAGCTGACGCTGGCGCTGGCCGGAGGTTATACGCTTCAAACCGTCTTTTTTTGCCCGGAGATCATTTCATCCGACGCGCTTCAGGAACTCGACGTTGCCGATGACGTACTGGTGCCGGTGCAAAAAAATGTGTTTGAAAAAATAGCGTATCGCGAAAGCACCGGCGGCATCATTGCGCTGGCCAGACACATGACACACACGCTGCATGATCTTCACCTGTCGGACAATCCGCTGGTGCTTGTTCTGGAAGCGGTTGAAAAGCCCGGTAATCTCGGGGCTATACTCCGCACTGCAGATGCTGCCGGCATCGACGCCGTTGTGATCTGCGATCCGCAAACTGACTTTTACAACCCAAACGTCATCCGTTCAAGCGTTGGAACCATATTTACAATACCTGTTGCATCGGCGACATCGGCAGAAACCATGCGATGGCTGAAAGACCACCGGATCAAAATTTTCTGTACGTATTTACAAGCCTCCAGGCCCTACCACCTGCTGGATTTCAGGGGGCCTACTGCCATCATCATGGGTACTGAATCGACGGGGCTGTCGGAATACTGGATCGGCAACAGCGACGAAAACATCATCATACCCATGCAAGGCAAGATCGACTCGATGAATGTTTCAACAGCGGCGGCAGTCGTTGTTTTTGAAGCCAGGCGACAACGCGGATTTTAGTGTTTCAAAAAAAAGCGGTTAATTGATAACCCACGTTTGTAAAAGATTTAATTTCGCAGGATTGCGTTACCCATGGGAAACACTCCAGTCTCCGAAACACTCTTTCCAAATGACGATAGTCCGGACGCCCTGGCAGAAGCTAACCGCCTGCAAAAAGCAATCATCGATGCCACACAAATCGCGATCTTTTCCACATCACCCGATGGTACCATTACCACTTTCAATACGGCCGCAGAAAACCTACTCGGCTATACGGCAAAAGAACTGATCAGAAAACAATCGCCGCTGCTGTTCTACGAAAAGACAGCGATCGAAGCGTATCAGCAGCGCGCAGTAACAGAGGGAGAGAAAAATATCCAGGCGCTGGGATGTTTCGTGGGAAAGGCGGGCGAAAAGAAAAGCACTGACCGGTCGGAATGTAATTATATTCGGAAAGATGGCTCCGTATTTCCCGCCTCCGTATCGGTGACTGCCCTGCTGGACAAAAAGAATCGGATCGCAGGTTTCGTTGGCGTCGTCACCGACCTTACAGAACAGAAAAAAATTGATCGCATGCGTCGTGAATCGGAAGAGCATTTGCAGGCGCTGATTACATCGCTGGACGATATTGTTTTTGAGCTGGATGAGAATGGCCGTTTTACACACATCTGGGTGAAGAACGATGACTATCTTTTTTTGCCGCGGCAGCAGATCTACGGTCGCACGCTGGCGGAAATGTTCGGAGAATCTTTTGCCCGACCTATTGAGAATGGATTCCGGGAAGTGTTAAAAAGCGGTAAAACGTTTCACTACGAATACAAAACGCTCTCCGGGGGAGAAGACCGGTGGTACAACGCTAAATACGCCCTTATTTACGACCAGCAAAAGCCCACGAACAGGGTAAGTGTTTGCATTCAGGATATCACCGCCCGAAAAAAAGCCGAGATCTCGCTGCGTCAGAACGAAGAAAGGTTCAGACTGCTGGCTGAAAACATACCCGGCACGATCTACTTATGCCGCAAGGATGAAAACAACACGGTCCTTTTTATCAGCGATAACGTCGAGACCCTTACCGGGTACACGGCGGAAGAATTTCTTTCCGGCAGCGTTAATTTTTTTCAGTTGTGTCATCCCGATGACGAACGCGAGGTTACGCAGGCGATCGCCGATGCACTGGAGAAGAAAGTGAAATTTGACCTGCAACATCGCATCATTGACAAATCAGCAAAGGTCCGCTGGATTGAAGCCGTCGGCATCGGAGTGTATACACCGGATGGCGCACTGCAAATGATCGAAGGCTACCTCAGTGATATCAGCCAGCGCAGGATGGCGGAGGAAGCGTTCAAACGCGTCGCTGACGAAAATGACCGGATATTCAACTACTCGCTCAACCTGAATGCCGTCACAAATTTCGAAGGGTATTTTCTGAAGCTTAATCCCGCCTGGGAAAGAACGCTCGGCTGGACTGTCGAAGACCTTACCTCGCGCAAATTTATTGAGTTCGTGCATCCCGACGATCGCCAGAAAACTTCCGGTGTTTACGAATCGCTGATAGAAGGTCTTGCCCTCCCCGCTTTTGAAAACCGGTACCGGGCACGCGACGGTTCTTACCGGTGGTTACTATGGACTTCTTCACCGGACTTTAAACATCGTACGGTCTATGCTTCGGCGATCGATATCACCGACCGTAAAAAATCGGAGGAAGATCTTTTACTGTCGAAAAAAAACCTGGAAGTCGCCGCATTGGAACTGGAGGACCAGAACCGCCAGCTTGACGAATTTGCGCATATCATTTCACACAACCTTCGCTCTCCCGCCGGGAACATCATGGCGCTGACAAATTTCATTAACGAGTCGAGCACGCATGAAGACTACAGGATCATCTTTGAAAAGATCCGCAAGGTAGCGAGCAACCTCAACGAAACGATGAACGAGCTGATGGAGACGTTGAAGGTAAAGAATAACAAGGAAGTTGAACGGGTGGAGATCCGGTTCAAGGATATGCTCGACAAAGTCGTTCAGTCACTGGAAGGAGAGCTCATTCAATGCGGGGCGACGGTCACGTTCGATTTCAACGATGCGCCAAAAATCACGTATGCGAAGGCCTACCTGGAAAGTATCTTTCAAAACCTGCTCAGCAATGCCGTTAAGTACCGTTCACCGGAACGGAAGGCGATGATCCATGTCGTGTCCAGCCTGGTCGATGATACCATTACGCTGCGGATCACTGACAACGGTCTGGGTATGGACCTGGAGAAGTATGGCGCCAAACTGTTCGGGCTTCATAAAACGTTTCATGAGAACAAGGAAGCGCGTGGCGTCGGCCTGTTTCTCACCAAAACGCAGATCGAAGCCATGGGTGGTTCCATCAGCGCCGAAAGCGAGGTAAACAAAGGCACTACTTTCATTATTCGTTTTTAACGGGATCCCTACTCGTCCCGCAGCGCATTGACCGGGTTCGCGGAGGCAGCGCGCATGACATGAAATCCGATCGTCAGAAGCGTGATGACAAAAGCAAGCACCGCCGACAGGATAAACGTGAACCATGCTTCGCTTAATTCAATACGATAGGCGAAATTTTGCAGCCAGTCACTGGTAAAATACCATGCCGCCGGAAAAGCGATCAGCGTCCCGATCCCGACCAGCAGCACAAATTCTTTCGACACGAGAACAACAAGACTCTGCATGGAGGCACCAATCACCTTACGGACGCCCAGTTCCTTATAGCGCTGTTGCGTGGTGAAAGCTGCAAGTCCCAGCAAACCGAGGCAGGCGATTAAGATGGTGAGACCGGAGAATGCCGTGAAAATCAGGCTGCGTTTTTCATCCGACTGATATTGTGAGTTGAAGTCCTGGTCGAGAAATTCAAATTCAAACGGCGCATTCGGGTTGATTTCCTTCCAGGTTTTTTCAACCGAGGCAAGTGCCTCCCGGACATCGCCTTCTTTTGTTTTTACAAAAAGATAGTTGTTACGCGTATTCAGCACGATCATCAGCGGCTCGATGGCGTCGTACAGTGAATTCTGATGGTAATCCTTTACAACGCCCACCACACGCTTCTCGGGGTTGGGCCCTCCGCCAAAAATAAATTTCTTGCCCAACGGGTTCTCCCACGACATCCGTTTGACCATCGCTTCATTCACCAATACCGCATACGTTGTGTCGGACGTAACGTCGCGTGAAAAATCACGGCCCTGAACGATCGTCATACCCAATGTTCTCACATAGTCATAATCCGCGCTGTACAGGTCCACCCCACGATCCGACAACTGCCCGGCATTGTCTTCGACCTTGATGAGCAGTTTTCCAATCCGGCTTCCGGGAAAAGTGTTCGCCGTTCCTGCCGACGTCACCATCGGATTCTTGCGCATGTGTTCCGCCAGCACTGCGGCCTGGCTTACCTGCTCATCACTGGTCAGCTGTACCCGGATCACCTGCGCTTTGCTAAAGCCCAGGTCCTTATTCCGCATGAACTGCAGCTGATCATACACGATCAGCGTACTGATCAGCATGAAAATCGAGATGGAGAACTGGATCACCACCAGCGATTTCCGGAAGAAAGCGTTTCCTCCCTTACTGGCCAGTTTGCCTTTCAACACATTCACCGGGTTGAAGCCCGACAGGTAAAAAGCGGGATAACTGCCACCCACCACACCCACAAAGAGCACGACCGCCAGCAGGCTCAGTAATACGGTGGGTTGAAGGACGTACGAAAACGGGAGCGCCTTATTGGACAGGCTGTTAAAAGCCGGTAAGAGCGCGTAGATCAAAATAAGACTGCAGATCAGTGCAAAAACCGATAACACGACGGATTCAGAAATAAACTGTGCAATCAGCTGCCGACGCCGTGAGCCCATCACCTTCCGGATACCGACCTCTTTGGCGCGATTGGCCGAACGCGCCGTCGCCAGGTTCATGTAGTTGATGCAGGCAATGATGAGCATGAATGCACCCACCGCGGCGAAAATATAGATATAGGTTATATCACCTCCCTCTTCTGCCTCGTCCTGTATTTTTGAATGCAGGTGGATGCTGGTGATCGGCTGCATTTCATACCGGATGACGATCTTATACTCCTCGAATATGGGGTTTACTTTTTGCTTGATGACGGTGTCAAGGCTTGCCTGCATTTTTGACAGGTTATAGTTCGGCGGCAGCTGAATGTAGGTGAAGACACCGAAGTTACCCCAGCTTCCCTGGTAGTCCGGGGCAGTATTCCGCGAAATCAGCGCATCGAAACGGAAATGTGAATTCAGCGGGACGTCACGCATCACCCCGGTAACTTTCATTTCTTCGTTGCGCTCATTCTGCAGTGCTTTACCAAAAGCCTCCGCTACACCTCCAAAATACTTTTTGGCTACAGCTTCGGTGACGACGATCGAAAAAGGATTGTCAAGTGCCGTACCGGGATCACCGGCCAGGAATTCATAACTGAACATGTCGAACACCGTCGAGTCGGCGAGGTAAAAATCATCCTCGTAAAACTGGTGCTCCCCGTTTTTGTAAAGCACTTTCCCGGTCTGGAAAAACCTGACCGCATTTTTTACTTCCGGGTAATTATCCCGTAGCTCATCCGCCAGGGGTATTTGCGCGACAGACCAGGTAAAAGCATTATCCGTCTCTTTGATATCGGATATGATACGATAGATATTGTCCGCATTCTTGTGGTAACGATCGAAGCTGAGCTCATCCAGGATATACATCAGCAGGAACATGCTGCACGTAATCCCGATCGTTAAACCCAGGATGTTGATAATACTGTAGGATTTTTCCTTGCGGATATTCCGGAGCGAGATGCGAAGAAGATTTTTCAGCATGGTACCAGCTTTTGAAATGTTAAAGAAAGCTAGGTAAGATGATGCTATATCACAAAAAAGTTGAACCCCTTTATGCTTTCGTCCGCCAGCGGTCATTTATTGCAATGCGGTGGTGCCGGCATCTGCGCTATTATCCCCCGGGCTGGGCGATCTTAATTAAGGTTCGCCCTCAATGGGTTCCCACAATTCGATCTTATTTCCTTCAGGATCCATGATCCAGCCGAATTTGCCATATGGATAAGACTGGATCTCACCCACGAGCTGAACACCTTCTTCGCGCAAGACTTTAAGCAATCCTTCAAGATCGGCCACGCGGAAATTCAACATGAAGGGTTTGTCGCTGGGACTGAAGTATGCTGTGTCATTTTTAAAGGGGCTCCAGATCGTTTGCGCCGGCGCTGTTGCGTCAGGGTCCGCCAGGTCTTTCCACTGAAAAACTTCCGTTACACCCAGATGGTCTTTATACCACGATTTCATTTTCGCGGGGTCCTCTGCCTTGAAGAACACGCCGCCCAGTCCGGTCACTCTTTTCATGCGGGTAATACTTCACGTTTGCGTAACAAAGCGGCGCTGATGAGGGTGATGACCACGCCTACCGGGAGGATTTCCGCGAGGGTCATGCCAAACCGGATGAAAGGGTTCTTATACATTTCACCCAGGCTTTCGAAACTTGCCCTTTGGGCGTCGATTTCAACAGCGGTCGCGCCATTGGCCGCCATTTTATCCAGGTAGTGCTGCGTGTACCGCTCCATAAAATCGCTTGCAATGGTGTTGTAAAATACTTCCCAGGATATCGCGTACATCACCGAGGCAATCGCCGTGATCACGAGCCCTGTTTTTAACGCCTGTAAAAATGTGATCTTGCCGTCCAACTGCTGATCCCGGTAGGTTTTTATCCCGAAGAACACCATCGACAGGGCAACAACCATCGATGTGTAGCCGACCAGCATCCCGTAGTCGTAGGTAATGTACCCGGCTTCCTGTAACGGCAGCGAGATGAACATGATCACGGAAACAATGATCCCGGCGATCAGGCCGTAAATGATAACAATTTTCTTCATGGTGATTTTTTGTTTTGATGCCTGAATCACGCGCCGGAACCGGGAAATGCCTTCACCCGAAAGTGTGATTTTAAAAAAAAGCGCGCGATTCATGCAAAAGTACTAGCGGATCAGGTGCAAATCCTTAGCTTTTTGAATGGCCTGGGTGCGTCTTTTCACATCCAGCTTGATAAACAGGTTGGAAGTATGGGTTTTTACCGTATTGAGCGATACGAACAGTTTATCAGCGATCTCCTGGTTGGAGCAGCCAGTGGCCATCAGTTCCAGCACCTCGTACTCCCGCTTGCTGATACCGGCCTGTTTTAATCGCTCTTCATCCGGTGCCGGAGAACCGGGTATTACAGGAGCAGGCTCGTTCTTCCGCCGGGTGAGCCTGAATCCTGCCCACACGCCCAA
>DASPJC010000244.1:0-3917 GCA_035628815.1 Ohtaekwangia sp.
CCTGGAGAGTACCAAAAAAGCTGTCGCGCAGCTTGACCGGCTGATCGAGGATATCATCCGCGAGGAAATGGAACGGGCGGCACGCGCGAGCAGCAAGACCACCGAAAGCAACCTCGCCCTGTCGTCGTCGTTCGAGCAGAATAAAAACAAATTTCCCTGGCCTGCTTCCGGCTTTGTGTCGCAAAAGTTCGGGCGGCAAAACCACCCCGCCCTGAAAGGCATTGTTGTCCACAACAACGGTGTCAATATTCAAACACGGGAAGACGAAAAGGTGAAATGTATTTTTGACGGCGAAGTGAGCCGGGTCGCTTTTATCCAGACCATGGGAAACACGGTGATCATAAAACACGGTGAATACCTCACGGTTTATGCAGGCTTGAAAGAGGTGTTCGTCAGGACAGGGCAGAAGGTCACAACCAACCAGGAGCTGGGTAAGGTTTTCTCGAATAACGACGGGGTTTCAGAGCTGCGCTTCCAGATCTTCAAGAATACGACAGCCCTGGACCCTCAGATCTGGTTAAAAAACATGTAAAAGCCGCCGCCAATCGCCGCCCGCAGGCTATACCAGGGACGTTCGGAACCGCCTATAGTATAGGGCACTATTCGAACATTTTGTCCGTTTGTTCCTACACTTTTTTACCATACTTTTGTTATTCGATTAAAATTAAAGCCATGAACGCTACATTATTGTTTCTCGGTGGGGTGGGTTTCCAGGAAATACTTCTCATTGGCCTTTTTGTACTCGTCTTTTTTGGCGCCAGGAAAATACCCGAATTCATGAAAGGATTAGGCAAGGGCGTTAAGGAATTCAAGGACGCTGTAAAGGACGTTAAGAAAGAAGTGGAAGACACCACTAAAATCGAAGAAGGGAAATAGAGTTGAAAACCTACGCTACATTTCGCGAGATACAGCACGATCTGCAGCATGGCGTCATCACTTGTCAGGACCTCGTCGGTCATCACCTTGAAAACATCCGGCTGAAGCGACACCTCAACGCTTTTTTAAGCGTTTATGGTGTAGAAGCGCTCAGTCGCGCCGCCACAATAGACCAAAAAATCAAAGCCGGTCAGGCTGGAAAACTTGCCGGCATGGTTATCGGTTTGAAAGACGTACTGGCCTATGAAGCACATCCCCTGCAGGCCGGCAGTAAAATTCTGGAAGGATTTCATTCTTTATTCAATGCTACCGCGGTACAACGCCTGCTGGACGAAGACGCTATCATTATCGGCCGGCAGAACTGCGATGAATTTGCCATGGGATCCTCCAATGAAAATTCAGCTTTTGGTCCTGTGCTTAACGACGCCGACAATACCCGTGTGCCCGGTGGCTCTTCGGGAGGATCTGCCGTCGCGGTTCAGGCTGACCTGTGCCATGTGTCGCTAGGCTCGGACACGGGCGGCTCTGTAAGGCAACCCGCTGCCTTCTGCGGTCTTGTGGGACTGAAACCGACCTATTCGAGGATTTCAAGATATGGTCTCGTCGCCTATGGTTCGTCATTTGATTGTGTTGGCATCTTTGGGAAATGTGTTGAAGATGTAGCGCTGGTGCTGGAAGTTATCGCAGGAAGCGACGACCTCGACAGCACGGTTTCATCACTGCCGGTGCCTGAGTATTCAAAGCATTTGAACACCAATGGTAAAACCTACCGGGTTGCCTATGTGCGGGAGATCGACGATGCAAAAGGCTTGCAGCCCGAGATACGGGAAGCAATCCTTAAGAAGATCGGCCAGATAAAGGCTGCGGGACATCAGGTGGATGTCGTGGATTTTCCACTGCAGGAATACGTCCTGCCCACGTACTATATCCTGGCTACCGCGGAAGCAAGTTCGAATCTTTCACGGTACGACGGCGTGCGGTATGGATACCGTAGCGCCAACACGACAGATCTCGGCTCGATGTATAAAAAAAGCCGGTCGGAAGGATTCGGCAAAGAAGTGCAGCGCCGGATCTTACTGGGCGCTTTCGTACTGAGCGCCAGTTATTACGATGCGTACTACACGAAGGCCCAGAAAGTAAGACGCATTATCCGTGAGAAGACCAAAGAGATCTTAACACATTACGATTTTATAGTAATGCCCATTACCCCTACCACGGCCTTTAAGCTTGGCGAACATACCGGGAATCCGCTCGAGATGTACTTGGCGGACCTTTTCAGCGTTCAAGCTAATGTGGCAGGCGTACCGGCCATTGCTGTGCCCTGTGGTGAGGACCACCAGGGATTGCCCATCGGCCTGCAGATTATTGCAGATGATTTCGAGGAATCGAAGCTTTTACATTTTTCAAACGCATTAACCAAAATGAACTGAAATGAGGAAATTATTTCTCCTGCCAGCGTTCATCACTTTTTCAACACTCGCTTTTAGCCAGGATCTGTCAGACAGTATTCCGGTAACGCTCGATTCTGTCGTCGTCGATTCACTGGAGGTAGCCGAAGCTGAAGAGCAGATGCTCTACAAAGAGGATACCCTCGATTTTGTTTACTATTCATTGCCATCCGACCTCGAGTATGTTCCGGGCGACGACGACCCTGCCTTGCTGGCTGACAGGCTTCAATGCATTCAGAGCGACGAATTTCCACTGATCTACAATGACCGCGTTCATGCGTTCATCAACTACTTTACCATCAAAGATCGCGAGTATACCCGTATGGTTATGCGCCGGAAGAATTTGTACTTCCCGCTGTTTGAACGATACCTGGCCAAATACCGTCTCCCCGATGAGTTAAAGTATCTGTCGATCATTGAATCGGGTTTGAATCCGCGGGCCATTTCACGTGTGCGCGCTGTCGGCTTATGGCAGTTTATGCCCGGAACCGGCCGCTATTATGGATTGAACAACGACTGGTATATCGACGACAGGATGGATCCTGAAAAGGCGACAGACGCTGCCTGCCGATACCTGCGTGATCTGTACCGCATGTTCAACGACTGGGAACTTGCACTCGCTGCCTACAACACCGGACCGGGCAATGTAAAACGTGCGATCCGGAAATCGGGGTACAAAAAATCGTTCTGGGATATCTATCCAAATCTTCCGCGCGAAACACGCTCCTATGTACCGCAGTTTGTGGCCATGATCTATACCATGAACTACCTGGATGCTCACAATTTCATTGACGAAGGCCAGGAGATGCTGGTATCGAACGACACTATCCAGGTTAAAAAATTCTTTCACTTTGAAACGTTTGCCAATCTTACCGGCGTGTGCCTGGAGGATCTGCAAAAACTCAATCCCGCCGTGCAACATAATGCCGTCCCGGAAACAGGGAAGACATTCATCGTCAATGTACCAAAGGCCGCAAAGTTTCATCTCGAACTGAACCGGCTCGCGATCCTGGACTCGGCTTCCAAAGTCGGCAAGAAAACCCTTGAACTCCTTGCCCAAAACAGCGCTGGTAGTACCTATGGGCGGGACCGGATCGTGTACAAGGTAAAAAGCGGTGACGTCCTCGGCGCCATTGCAATAAGACATGGTGTGAAATTGACCGACCTGAAGAAATGGAACAACCTGCGCAGCAATACCATTCACATCGGGCAGCGCCTGAACATCTATACGAAGGCGGGAGCGCGGGCCGCGATGATGGCTTCGAATAAAAATACGTCGTCCTCCGTGGCGGCTACTATTCCAGACTCCAAGACGTATACCGTTCAGAGCGGTGATACGCTGTGGGATATTTCCAGAAAATTCCATGGCCTGACGATCGACAAAATCAAAAGCCTGAATAATCTCGACAATAACAAGATACAGCCCGGTCAAAAGCTCATCATCGGCATTTAACCACGTTTTGTGCGCGTCATCTGATGGTTGGCTGGGCGATAGTCAAACTTTGCCATTCCTGATTATATTTGGGCTTTCAACCCGCAGTTCATGTCCATTAAAATCCGAAAGCAGGATGCCCTTAACTACCATATGCAGGG
>DASPJC010000245.1:0-6893 GCA_035628815.1 Ohtaekwangia sp.
GAGAAAAAAGTGCAGCAGGTCCCACACCTGGCGTATACCGGAATGAAGTCGGAGGTGATCTGCCAGAAGAGCCATGATATTGTATATAATCACGCGCTCACCAACACAGGCTGTAAAATCGTTGTTGTCGAAACAGCCGAAGACGTGGCACGGGCAGTGAATGAACGAACCGCGCTGATGCACTTTTTGCATATTGAATCAGACAAGGGAAAGATCCAGCATGAGGAATGGGTGGCCCTGGGAAAAAAGCACAACGTGCCCACCTCAATCGACATCGCCGCCGATGTACCACCGGTTTCCAATCTCTGGCGTTTCAATGATATGGGATTTGATTTCGTGGTGATATCGGGTGGAAAGGCGATGCGCGGACCGCAGAGTGCAGGCCTGCTGATGGGTAAAAAGGATATTATTGCTGCCGCGCGCCTTCATATGCCACCGCGCGGATTTAATATCGGACGCGGCATGAAGATCAACAAGGAAGAGATCCTCGGCATGTATGTAGCCCTGGAGCGCTATATCAACCAGGATCACGACAAAGAATGGAAAGACTGGGAAGCCAGGATCGCGCTTATCGAAAATGGCGTCAAACCGGTGGCGGGTGTAACTACGGAAGTCCATGTCCCGCCGTTGGGAAATCACACACCCACCTTGCGCATTACCTGGGACCAGCAAAAAGTAAAACTGGATGAAAAACAGCTGCGCGAAAAACTCAGGTTTGGCGATCCGTCGGTAGAAGTAGGTGGCGGTACTATCAATAGTATTAATGTCACGGCCTTTATGCTGAAACCGGGGCAGGAGAAAGTTGTGGCCAGCAGACTGAAGGAGGAATTTTCAAAGGCTTCAATTTAAGCACTGGTGTCACGTTGCCGGAATATTCAAACAATGCGTATCGTGCAGACAGTTATCCTGTGGTTGCTTTGTGGCGTTCCATCGGCCAGTAGTCATCACGTTGCCGTTGATTCCGTGATAAGGATAAAACCTGTGTCGGATTTTTCGATCACCGGGGATGGAACTGCTTCTGGCTGGTCAAATGCACCGTGGACCGACTTGGCGGTCCAGGAAGGGGTCAGTACCTTAAGCACAAGGGTTAAGGTGCTGTATTCCCAAAAGGGTGTGTATTTTCTGTTTGAATGCGCGGACGAAAAACTTACGGCAACCATTACAGAAGACAATCGCGCGTTATTCCGCGAAGATGTGGTGGAAGTATTTTTGTGGCCAGATCAGTCGGTTCCGATATACTTTGAATACGAGCTTTCGCCGCTGAATTATGAATTGTTCATGATGGTGCCCAACATCAACGGAAAATTTCAGGGTTGGAAGCCCTGGTATTACGAGGGTGAAAAGCGTGTGAAGCATGCTACCGCCGTGAAAGGCGAAAAGCGAAGCAATGCCTTCATCCGTTCATGGACAGCTGAGTTTTTCATTCCCTTTGATCTGCTGCGCCCGATGGTCAGCGGCATGCCCGAAGCAGGAACGACGTGGCGTGGCAATTTTTACAGGATCGACTATGATCACGGTTATACGACATGGAGCTGGCAAAAGACAACAAAAGGTGTAGACGGGAATTTTCATGAATTCAAAAAGTTTGGCCGGATGATCTTTGAATAATGTATGCGTCGCAAGCAGGAACATATTAATCAACTCAGTGTGAACAACAAATTTTTGCCCCTTACCTGTGCGGCATTCGGCCTGGTTGGGCTGCTCATGATGCAGTGCGTAGAGCGGCCTGAGTTGCCTGCGGGCGATCCGGACAACGGCGGGCTTTACCTTCCTTCCGGGTTTGCGGCCGTTGTGGTTGTCGACAGCCTTCCCGGCCGGGCACGGCACATCGCGGTCCGGGATAACGGTGACATCTATGTAAAGTCCCGGTTCTCCACACCCGATGCCCGGAACGCGGCATTAAGGGACACGAACGGCGACGGAAAAGCCGACATTATTGAAACGTTCGGATCGTATGAAAAGGAAAGGCATTACGGTACGGCTATGCGAATCCATGACGATTATCTCTACTTCAGCTCGGAGCTGGTGGTATACCGTCAGAAACTCACACCCGGCAAACTGATCCCTGAAAGCGACCTTGAAGAAATTGTCATCGACGATCATGCACACGGCCTTCACGAACATCAGGCAAAACCCATCGCATTCGACAACAAAGGAAATTTATACGTTGCGTTCGGGGCGCCTTCGAACGCGTGCCAGGAGGTGAACCGCACACCAGCTGTGCCCGGTATCGATCCCTGCCCGCAACTCGAAGACCACGGCGGGATATGGCGTTTTGAAGCGGGTAAAAAGGGACAAACACAAAAGGATGGACGGGAATTTTCAACCGGCATACGCAGCCTTGTGGCAATGGAGTGGAACCCTGGCGATGACCAATTATACGCGGTCATGCATGGGCGGGATGATCTTCTTAGATTATGGGCATCCATCTTTACACCCTGGCAAAGTGCGGTGCTGCCCGCCGAAGAGTTTTTGAAGGTTACGGAAGGCTCTGATTTTGGATGGCCGTATTGCTATTACGACCAGGTAAATGAACGCAAGGTACTGGCGCCGGAGTATGGTGGGGATGGTAATGTGGTCGGCCGTTGCAGTGAATATGAAAAGCCACTGATCGGGTTCCCGGGCCATTGGGCGCCGAACGATCTGTTATTCTACACCGGCGACCAATACCCGTCGCGTTATAAAAAGGGAGCGTTCGTCGCTTTTCATGGCTCAACAAACCGGGCACCCTATCCGCAATCCGGTTACTTTATCTGCTTTGTCCCATTTGAGAATGGGAAGCCGACCGGTACCTGGGAGATTTTTGCCGATGGATTTGCCGGCGTTGACCCGATCGTGAATGTAAGCGATGCCGTGTATCGCCCCATGGGGCTGGCGATGGGGCCCGATGGATCGGTATACATCAGTGACACTGAAAAAGGGAAGATATGGCGTGTTATGTATAAGGGCGAAAAAGACGATTTTGGCGCGGACCAACTTGCGGAGATGGAAAAAAGAAAATTACGCGCTCATATCCGAATGCCCGACAGGGTGAAGGACAATCTTGATAAAGGCCAGGTCGTCGGTGGTGAGAAAATATATGCTGTGTACTGTGCGGCCTGCCATCAGAACGATGGTAAAGGTGCTTCCGGGAGGTTTCCCCCGCTTGCGGGTACCCACTGGGTTACGGGTGACAAGGAGCGGTTGATTGGAATTGTTCTGAATGGCCTGGAGGGCAGCATTGAGGTTAATGGTGAAAATTTTATTAACGCGATGCCCCAGCATAGTTTCTTAAACGATGCGGAAGTTGCCAGTGTGCTCACCTATATCCGTCAGCACTTTGGAAACAAGGCAACGCCCATCACCCCCGGGGAAGTAAGCGCGGTAAGAGCTGCATCACGGAAAGATTAAATGCATCTTAAATCCGATAAAGACAATGTATCGCTGAGATTACATCAGATTGAAAGCATAAATTGAATCAGTATTTACCTTAAAAACCAACGTCTATGAAAGAACAAAGAAGATCGACTCTGAAGAAGTTAGTGGCTTCCATCGCCGGAATCACCGGGTTGGGAATAGCCACGCAGGCAAAAGCAGATACAGCTCCCGAGAAGGAAGTGTTCAATGTGGTGAAAGACGACCAGGATGTTCCTTTATTTTCCGGATCCACCAAATTTGGAAACCTTGTTTTTATCGCTGGTAAAGGTGCACATTTTGATGGCGATATCACTGCCCACACCAAACACGTACTCGATGAAATCGAGAAGGAGCTGGTGAAAGCCGGATCGTCGATGCAGAAAGTCCTTAAGGTGAGTGTATTCCTGCATGACCTCAACGACTATAAAGCGATGAATGAAGCTTACAAAGGACGGTTTGGCAACAAGCCCCCGGTACGCACAACGGTGGCTGTATATGGCGGCGTTCCGGGCGATTCGTTGGTTGAAATGGATTGCATCGCTTACATCTAGCCATCATGTAATCGCCACTACTTTTTGATTAACTAACTTATGACAAAGATCATGCGCCTCCCGGGAAGCCTGTTCGTATTGCTGCTGTGCCTGTATTGTACAACACTGCCAGCACAAAAATATACTATGGTCATCAAGGGTGGCCATGTCATTGATCCCAAAAACAACATCAATGGGGTGATGGATATTGCCATCATTGACAACAAGATCGCGGCCGTGGCAAAAGCCATTGACGGGAAGCAGGCGGAACTGGTGATTGACGCAAACGGTCTTTACGTTACGCCCGGGTTAATCGATCTTCATTCGCACAATTTTGCCGGGACGGAGCCGGATCATTACTTAAGTAATGGCTTCGATGCCCTGGCGCCCGATGGCTTTACTTTTCGCTGTGGTGTTACAACGGTGGTGGATGCCGGTTGTGCAGGGTGGCGAAATTTCAGCGTATTTAAAGAGAATATCATTGATCGTTCGAAGACGCGGGTACTGGCTTTTTTAAACATCGTTGGTGAAGGCATGCGGGGCGGACCGCACGAACAAAACCTGGCAGACATGGACGCAAGGCTTACAGCAACCGTTGTACGTCAATATCGCGAGATCGTAGGTGTCAAGGTAGCACATTATTCCGGACCGGAATGGGATCCTGTGGATCGTGCGGTTGCAGCCGGGAAAATTGCCAATGTCCCCGTGATGGTGGATTTCGGAGGACATATACCGCCGCTTTCTACGGAGGAACTCTTCACACGTCATCTCCGGCCCGGCGATATCTTTACCCATGCTTTTGCGCGCGTCAATGGCCGGATGCCGATCGTGGACGACCAGGGAAAATTGTTACCATTTGTAAAGCCGGCACAGGAGCGCGGAATTATTTTCGACGTCGGACATGGCGGCGGAAGCTTCCGGTTTGCCCAGGCGATACCGGCCTTGAAGAGCGGCTTCTTACCCAATACCATTAGTACCGACCTCCATACCGGAAGTATGAATGGTGGCATGAAAGACATGCTGAATGTTGTTTCCAAGTTTTTGAACATCGGCATGAACCTGCAGCAGGTCATACAGGCATCGACCTGGAACCCGGCCCAGGTGATCCGCCGCGAGGATCTCGGTCATTTATCCGTTGGCGCGGGGGCCGATATCGCCATCTTCAGTTTACGCAAAGGCAAGTTCGGGTTTATTGATTCATCGGGATTCGCCATGCAGGGAACGCAAAAACTGGAGTGCGAGCTCACGCTAAGGGACGGCAGTGTGGTGTACGACCTCAACGGTTTATCGAGACCGATGTGGGATGCACCGCCGGGTGGATCGGCTAAATAGAATTACACTGACCCGCCTGTATGTGCCTCACCGGACCCTGGAGAAATAGTAGTTTGCGCCGTCCGGCTTGCCATCCCTTAAACCTTCTATCCGGGCCACAACTGAATCGGGCGTAACCAGGCAATAGATGATCCGTTGTGGGAAGTCGTGCTCCCTGTTTTCAAAAATGTATTTTTTCTGTTCAGCGGAGACGAGCCGGAATTCGACCGGTTTACCTTCGTTCTGATCCATTACAACCGGGATATAGGCTACTGCACTGCCTCTTTTTACAAGCCGTATTTTTTCGAACACGATCGTATCATCGCCGTTGAGCTGGTAACTTTTTCCCACCAGCTCAAGCTCACTAATACTTCGCCACGACTCGTAGATGTAGCCTTTACCGGTCTCCATACGCCAGACGCCCTGCAACCGCGACAGGTCTGTAAAATGATCCTGGGTAAAAGTGAGGAAGGTAAATAAAATGGTAAGGAGGGTTTTCATATGTTATTCTTTTTGAGGCCAAATTAAAGCTGATGCTATTACAGAAATTGTAAAAATGCGCGTATTATACACCCGCGGTAAAGACATCCGTAAGCTCGCTTGTACGGGCCAGAAAAATTTTCGGTTTTTCGCCTGCGAATGATTTGAAATCTTTTATAAAGTGCGATTGATCATAGTAGCCAGCGGCAAGCGCCAATTCTGTAAGACTATTAAAATTTTTCCACGTTGTCATGACTTGCTTAAATTTGCAGATCCCGGACAGTTGTTTTGGCGAGATACCGATACCGGATTTAAACTTCCGCTCCAGTTCGCGGCGCGTGGTATACAAGCTCCGGGCCAGATCGGCAATCCGCGCTTGCCCGTTAAGTCGGTTTATACGTTCCACTGCTTCGCGTAAGAGATCAGGTTGTTGCAAAAATCTGATCTGACGTAAAAGGCTTATGAAGTGTTGCTCGATCAGCCGGACACGTTCCTGTACATGCCTTGCGTGGAATAACTTCTCGGTAAGATAGTCGTCACCCGCCGGGAAGAGATCGCGCATGTCGGCCGAAGCATTCAGCAGCGCATCCTGCGGTAATCTTGTAAAGCAGGATAGTCCATACGGATGGAATTTAACGCCAACCGTATGCGCATAGGCTTGAGGTTGTAATTCGATATACCGGGTGATCTGCCCATAGACGAAGGCGGAACCTTGTTTTATAACCCTTTGTCCATTTCGCTGAAGGAAAGGCTCGCCAAGCTGAAGGATCAACTCCGCACATCCATCGGGGAGTACTTTTTCAAAATGAGCGCATTGCTGTGCGGTCCGGGAAGATCGGAGTTCCCAGATCACTTTAATGTACGGCTGTAGTTCAGGACACGGCGTATAGGCAGCGAATTCCATGGCGTTTTGAAAAGCCTATTCCAAGATAAGCTTTTCGCTCCTCCTGTTAATGGGCCACAGCTTATTTTTCGGATGCCAGTGCGGCGACCTTTTCTTCCGGTGTCTCGTCTTTCAATCGTTTTCCTCTCCACCACAGTGCGAGTGTCGAACCCGTGATGTTCATGGTCGGGCCAAAGACAGCCGCAGCCAGTCCCACCGTGGAAAGTTTGCCCATGGTCAGTGCAAGGCTTGAAGCAAGACCGGCATTCTGTAATCCGACCTCGATGGCGATG
>DASPJC010000246.1:0-3999 GCA_035628815.1 Ohtaekwangia sp.
ATAAGAAGGTTTCCCTTGCCGACCTGATCGTCCTGGGCGGATGTGCCGGCGTCGAGAAAGCCGCAAAGGCTGCGGGCCAGGATGTGAAAGTTCCTTTTACTCCCGGACGCGCCGATGCCACACAGGAACAGACCGATGTTGAATCGTTCGATGTGCTGGAACCTGCAGCAGACGGCTTTCGTAATTATTTGAACACGCATCACAAGGCATCAGCCGCGGAAATGCTGGTCGACAAAGCACAGCTGCTGACGCTGACCGCGCCCGAAATGACCGTACTCCTGGGCGGGATGCGGGTGCTGAATACCAACTTTGACAACGCGAAACATGGTGTGTTCACACAACGCCCGGAATTGCTCACGAACGATTTCTTTCTCAACCTGCTCGACCTGGGAACGACCTGGAAAGCTACTTCGGATTCTCAAAACGTATTTGAGGGACGCGACCGGAAGACGGGCACTGTGAAATTCACAGCGACGCGCGTTGACCTTATTTTTGGTTCCAACGCCGAGCTGAGAGCGCTGGCAGAAGTGTATGGATCGTCAGACGCCCAGGAAAAATTTGTAAAGGATTTTGTGGCTGCGTGGAACAAGGTGATGAACCTCGATCGTTTTGATCTCGCCTGATTCAGCTGGCATATTTCTAAAGCGGTGGACGGTTAACGCCCACCGCTTTTTATGTCTGAAGAGCGCAGGTCGTAAGGCAAATTGCTGGTATCACGAACTAACCCGGTAAAGGCAATGACGCACGCCAGAATTATCGGAGGGAAGAGTTTTTTGAGATCCATCAGGAGGGATTTTTTTGGAAGTTACTAAATACCCGGTTGAACAAACCTACGCCATGCTGACACTTTGAAAGAGACAGCAATCCAAACAAGTGTTCAACATACAAGTGGTCCAACCGTGGTACGTTGCTTTGTGTCCTTCCGAATCTCAGTGTTGAAGCAACCCGCCTGCATTACTGGCCGGGCTGATCTATGAAAAGCACTCCCGTCATTGGAGTATCGTTGAATCTTGGACTGCACGGACTGTATTCTTTTTAAATAATCGCTAACGCGAAGCACGGCGAAACTTGTCCAGCGTAGTGCCATTATGCAACGACGTACGGCAAATACTTCATCTAAAACATAGGCTTGCAACCAGGCCCAGCAACCGGAAACATTTATCTATTTCACCCGCTTTCCGATCAGTTGCTGTCCACCCTGCAGTAAAGTGACGCTCTCGGTTTTGCCTTCATTGTTCCGGTTAAACGTAAGCTGTGCACTTACCACCTTGTAGTAATAGACATTATCAAACTTTGCATATACCGGGAATGCAGGCTGTCCTGACAATTGTGCCTTTAGCTGATTTTCCTCCCGTGTTATCGTAAGGATAAGGGCGGGTGCAAGCTCGTATTGCCCCACATGTTTTTCGAGAACGGTTGAATCAATCGAGACAGTTTTCCCATCCGGCCTGAATTTTTCGATGGGCACCAGGGGACTGGCTGGATTCAGAACATGCATCCCAATGTCGTCAACACTGAAGATGGCGTTTGACAGCACCACGACTCCCTTCTCTCTTCCTTTGACGAACCCGATAAATGTACGGTACCCGCCTGTTCCACCGTTGTGCCATACGATCTCAAGGTCACCGGCAACGGCGGTATGCCAGCCCAGTCCAACGACGGGGACACTTCCTGGTGCCCTCGAGTTCTTGTGCGCCAGTTGCATCGCCGGGTAGAGGCTTGATCTCTCCTGTCGCATGTTAAACCTTAGGTACCGGATCATATCCACCGCCGTTGACCGGATGGCACCCGCACCGGCCAATGTCGAGAAGTCCCAGTTCGCAACTTCGACATTCTCCATATGTCCCAGGGCAAGGTTCTTCTTCATATCCGGCGTGAGCACGAGACGGGTATCCTTCAGCGCCAATGGTTTCGCAATGACATCGACCATCAGTTCCTCATAGGACTTCCCGCTTTGGGTTGCCAGAATATAACCAAGTAATCCCACTGCGTAATTGGAGTATTCGTATTGTGAGCCAATATCGCGCGTCAGTGTGTAGTGGCTTAGAAAATCATACAATTGCTTTTCTGTGTAGTCGGCGAACGGGTTGGCAGGATTGGCCGGTGTAAAATTGTCCGGCATGCGTGGCAACGACGACGTATGGTTGGCAAGGGTGACAAGGGTGATAGCCGCTCCATTGCGCACCGGTGCTGTAACGCCTTCCGGCAGATATTTCTGGATGGGGTCACTGAGGCTCATCTCACCCTTTAACACCTTATCGGCGAGCAGGAGTCCGGTGAATGTTTTTGTAATGGAACCGATTTCGAAAACGGAATGCTCATCAACCGGCTCACGGATCTTTAGCGATTTCACACCCACGCTGTAATACTGAACCCCTTGCCCCTCGATTACACCGATGACAATCCCGGCGTTGTTACCGTTGGCTACCCGCGCCTGGATATTTTCTTTTAATGCGTCGGATACCGGCGGCTGTGAGTGGCATGTGAAAAGGCCCGCGAAGAGGAAGAAGATAAAAGATAACCTGATAACTTTTACAAACATGATTGAGGGGTTTTATTTTTTATGTAACTACAAAGCGCGACTGCCGTGCAGCAATTTATGGTTTTTCCATGGCGTTTATAAGCGATTCAATTTTATCCAGTTTGGGGATCACCTTGACGAACAGCGGGAACTTCAGAAACGCTTCCATCAATCCCAACAGGAACAGGGTCGTTCCTATTCCGCAGGGAATAAGATACCAGTAGAATCGTGTCCGTCAGGTGTTTTTGCGCCCGGAGGTGTTCGCGCGTTTTGCGCAGGTAATCGAGGTAAGTATCTGTTACCGGACCGGGCTCGTGCTTCCTGGCAACTCCGAGGCGGGTGAAGTGTCGTTATTACGCTTGAGGCTTACCACTTAACCCACCGGGATGCCGGTTATCAGCAGAATTATGCGCGTGTCTTCGCTTGTTCTGGCGCGCTATTTGTAATTATCGTTATCAAACAAGCCTGTTATGAAATCAATCAGCATTTTATTGGCAACGGTTATCATGTTGGCATCACTTTCATCCTTTGGCCAGGACAATGAATCGGAGGTGCCGGGCGATAATTTCAGTCTTGAGGGGGCGCTTGAACTCTTCAAGAAATCGGAATCCCCCGAAGACTTTGAGCGACTGCTCAACTCGCCGGATTCAAAAGTAAACAACCTGGACCTGAACGGTGATGGCTACATTGACTATATCCGTGTGCTCGACCGTTCGGAAAAAAATGTACACGTCTTCATTCTGCAGGCCGTGATCTCCGAACAAGAGTACCAGGATGTCGCGGTGATCGAACTGGAGAAACAGGCCAACGGTAAGGCTGTACTACAGATCGTGGGCAACGAGGACATTTATGGTATCGAAACGATTATCGAACCCACCCGCGAGGTACGCACCTATGCGGGTACAATGTCAGACCCGGAAGTTGTAAACGTCTGGACGTGGCCGTCTGTGCAGTATGTATACAGTCCCTCCTATACCGTGTGGTATTCACCCTGGGGATGGCATAGCCGGCCCGTATGGTGGCGCCCCTGGAGGCCGGTTACCTATGTTCACTACCATTCGATATGGCATCCTTACAGACCGTACTATGCCGTATGCCATACGCGCAGAGTAGTCCACGCTCACCATATCTATCATCCGCACAGAACAACGTCCGTCATCGTTCACAACAGGCACCGCGACCAGTTAACGCGTTATCGCCAGGTCCACCACGACGATTATCGCCGTTCC
Source organism: Ohtaekwangia sp. (assembly GCA_035628815.1). Lineage (GTDB taxonomy): Bacteria > Bacteroidota > Bacteroidia > Cytophagales > Cyclobacteriaceae > Ohtaekwangia. The sequence continues at coordinate 3,751 of DASPJC010000246.1, forward strand.
CGCAGTGATGAGCGACGCGCCGAAATGAACAACGGGCGGTCGCAGCAAAGGGATAGCCGGGATCGAAATTCGCGTTCCAGCACCCGCGATACGCAAACCCGGTCGCAGATCCGCGAAACCATTGATAGCGACAGCAGATCGCGGTCACAGGAGAACGAGGAAGCCCGGCAGCGACGGATCACGGGTGAAACTACGCCTGTAAAAAGCGGGGATAATTCATCACGGCTGAAAAAGGACAACAACGCTGTC
>DASPJC010000247.1:0-2158 GCA_035628815.1 Ohtaekwangia sp.
CGTCGGGGGCGCCATCATGCCTCTGGTTTATGGCGCACTCGCTGACAGCACCAACCGGCAAACCGCCTACTGGATTACCATACCATGCTACCTTTACATCTTATACTACGCAACAAAAGGATATCGCGTCGGAAAATCGCAAAGGGTTGCCGTTGCATCCTAAACACTCTTATCAAATAATTAAATCACCTTCCTTGAAAGGACAAAGACTTTCAGGAAGGTGATTTTGTATACGACCGGTATTCCCTTGTCCAGTTCCACAGTCCAAACGCAGCTATAAGGCAGAACGCGGCGTATTCCAGTCCCACGAATTTGATGCCCTTAGCAAAGTACATGTACGTGGCAATTACATCAATCAATATCCAGAAAATCCACGACTCAATTTTCTTGTTGATCATGAGAAAGGTTGTGATGATACTCATCACTGTCACAAAAGAATCGAGATAAGGAAAGGCGCTCGGTTTTGGGAACAGGCGGGGGAAAATTTCATGAATGTTTTCCGCGAGCGTACCAAAGGCAATAGTACCAACCAACCCCACCGCGAAGATCATCAGGAGTTGGTTTCGTTTCATATAACTGACGCGCAGCTCCCGCTTTCGGTCTTCCTCAAACGTCTTCGGATGGGTCCATCGCCACCAACCCATCAAATTGGTAATGAAAAAAAATACCTGGAGGAACATATCAGGATACAACTGGACCTGATAAAACAGAAAGAAAAATAAAACAACGTTGATTATCCCTACTGGCCAGCTCCATACAATCGCCCTGGCGGACAACCAGATGGCGACAGCCCCGGCAATCGTCCCGAAAAATTCGAGGTAGCTCATCGGATAGCCGAAGGCCGTGAAGAAGATGTTATCAATGTCGAAGAAGTTCACTCAAGGGGGTCGACATTATAATTTGATGCAAACATTCTTCGTGTCGCTGAAAAATCTCAATGCGTCCCACCCGCCCTCGCGGCCGATACCGGACTGCTTCATGCCACCAAATGGGGTTCTCAGGTCGCGTAAGAGCCAGCAATTTACCCAGACGATTCCGCTTTTTAATTGCGCGGATACACGGTGGGCGCGCTTCACATTTTCTGTCCACACTGTTGCCGATAATCCGTAACGAGTGCTGTTGGCCTCGGCGATCACCTGTTCCTCGGAATCAAAGGGCGTTATAGTGACTACGGGACCGAAGATCTCCTCCTGATTCGTCCTGCAGTCACAAGATAGTCCAGCCACGATCGTAGGTTCGACAAAATAACCTTGCTCACATCTTCCGTCGGGCTTTATTCGATTTCCCCCCGTCAGAACCTGGCCCCCTTCCTGCCGGGCAAGATCAACATATCCCAAAACTTTTTTCAAATGTGTGTCGGAAATCAGCGCTCCGAGGTTAGTCTTCGTCTCAAGCGGATCTCCGGTTATCAACGCCCGCGTCCTTGACACCAGTTGATCGACGAACCTGTCGTAAATCTCTCGCTCAACAAATACCCTGGACCCACAGAGACAGATCTCTCCCTGATTTAGAAATGACGATGCCAACGTGGTTTCCAACGCTTTCTCAAAGTCACAATCAGCAAAAATGATATTGGGATTCTTGCCTCCCAGTTCGAGCGACAATTTCTTGAAAGTGGGCGCCACAGTCTGCGCTATTTTTGCTCCCGTTGCGGTCCCGCCGGTGAAAGATACGGCGGACACTTTGTGATGCTCAACAATGCTTTGTCCCGCCGTATTTCCGTACCCATGAACGACGTTCAGAACACCTCTTGGCAGCCCGGCCTCTATGCAAAGCCGGGAAAACATAAAAGCAGTCATAGGTGTCAACTCGGATGGTTTCCCTACAACGGTGCAACCTGCAGCCAACGCGGGGGCTATCTTCCAGGTGAACAAATACAGAGGAAGATTCCACGGAGAGATACAACCCGCTACGCCAATGGGCGTGTGTGTGGTGTAATTGAGCGCCTCACTTCCCATCACGTGTGCATCGCTGGAAAAATGCATGGAGGCCGTCGCATAGAAACGCATGTTGGCTGAGGCCCGGGGGATATCCATCTTCCTGGAAAGCGATAGAGGTTTGCCAGTGTCTACACTCTCGGCGAGCGACAGCTTATCGGCGTTCTGGTCGATGAGGTCTGCAATGCGTAACAGAACCGCGGCTCTTTTTTCAGCTGTCA
>DASPJC010000248.1:0-4813 GCA_035628815.1 Ohtaekwangia sp.
GTGCCTGCGTAACGATCATTTTATCCTGGGCGCCTTCGGGTTTAAAGTCGTACGTGAAGGTGGATAGGAAGCCGCCGTAGGTGTCATCCTTTACCTTGGGATACCACACATTGAGCATTTCTGTCCGGACAGACTTTTCAATTTTATCGGCGAGTTGTAAACGTTCGTCTGCAGGGGGTGATTGACAGGACATCAGGAGTGTGGCTGCCACAATCATCGTGTGCATGGGATGCAGAGGCATTTGGCTGCGTAGCGGGTTAATCTTCATAGAACTCAATCAGCGAGGCCATATATATATTATCCCATCCATCGACAATATCTTCATAGTCCTGATCCGGAATATTGGTATGCTTCACTTCAACAGAAGTGTCCTTGTCCTGTGGATGTAGTTTGATCGTTACCACGGAAGGCTCTTCCTGTTCTCCGAAATACCATTGTTGCACGATCTTCCGGTTTTTTTCGAACTCGATATTCCGGCCGGAAATACTCCCATCCCAAAGCGCAAACTCGGCGCCGGGTTCTTCCGACATTTCGGCTTCATCACCGGACCAAAGCCGGATGGTCAAAGGATTGGTGAGGGCGAGGTATATCTCTTCCGGCGATGCGGCAACAACATAGTATTTCTTGAAATCCTTCATAAAACAAATATATCATTTCCCGTAAACCTTTCCCTTCCGCTGTATATATACGGCAAGCCTTTTATATTGCAGGACTATCTTTTGTTCATGATCATCACCTACAGTCTTATTGCCTTAACGGTACTCATCAGTTTTTATGCTTTTAACCGGGAAGCGGTCATCAGCAATATGATCCTGAATCCTTACATCATCAGCCGCCGGGGCCAGTATTTCCGGTTCATTTCCTCGGGGTTCATTCACCGCGATCATATGCACCTGCTGCTGAACATGTTCTCGTTTTATTTTTTTGGAGGGGCCATCGAGTTAATGTTCAATGCCTATTTCGGTTCGCGCGGCAACGTCTACTACCTGCTGCTGTATTTCCTGGGATTGATCGTGGCCGACATCCCTACCTACCTCAAAGAACGCAACAACCCCGGATACAATGCGCTGGGTGCTTCGGGAGGTGTGGCGGCAGTGATTTTCGCCTTTATCATTTTTCGACCGCTGGACAAGATCTGCCTTTACTTCGCGTTTTGTTTTCCCGGCTTTATCCTTGGGATGGCTTACCTCCTGTATTCCTATTACCAGGGCCGGAGGGCCAATGACAATATTAACCATGACGCGCATTTGTATGGCGCATTGTTCGGGCTGGCCTTTTGTATTGCCATCGCCCCATCTTCCATTGTCAACTTTTACCAGGAGATCGCGGGATATATCGCAGACTTCTTTCGATAATTTCGCCAGATGAATACTGATTCTCCCGGCAACTATTCCCGTTCTGACCGGCGCGGGGGCACAAAAAATTCCAGGAGACTGTCACGCAGCCGGACCCTGACGGTTTTATTTTTTTCCATACTTTCGATTTCATCATCGACATGGAGTAATGCGCCACCCCAGGTAATCTTTACCCGACGGGCCTGTAATGTGGAAAAGACCGGAAGTTCTTCCCGACCGTTCAGTTTGTTCATCACATACTGGGCGAACTCCTCGCGCTGCGTTTCAGGAATGAGGACAATATTAAAGTTGCCATCACCCGGGTCGGCCGCGGGTGCAAGATTGAGGTTCGGACCGATGGATCGTACATTCATAATTTCAGCCAGCAGGAAGGTGCCGGAGTGATCCACACCATCGGTGATGATCTTGCAGTATTTCGGCCTGTAGGTCATGATGATTTCGTGAAGGGCCTGTAATGCAAAGGCCTTCGCTTCCTCCGGATCAGCTGACATATTCTTGTCCTTCAGTTTTTTGATGAGCGCGGGAAATACGCCGTAACCAAATCCTTCCAGGAAAAATGAGTGGCCTGCAACACCGTATATCCGGCCTACATCAAATTTCTTGATTACCGGATCACGCCACGACTGCACGATCTTTACAGGATCGCCACTGATACCCAGCGCGCGCGCTATATTGTTGGCGGTACCCAACGGCAAAAGCGCCACCGGTATTATGGGATCGAGTACTTTGCGGTCCAGCAGCTTCCTGGCCAGCTTCCGGATCGTCCCATCGCCGCCGGCAGCCGCGATAAAGTCCGGCTGTTCCTCCGCTACTTCTTCCCAGCCGTCTTTTTTTGTGGATGAATAACTACACTCGAAGCCTTCTGCCCGGATAATGTCCAGAAGATCTTTTTTACCCAATTGTCCGTCGCCAGCCGCCGGATTGTGCAATAGCTCAACATTTTTCATAGAAACCGTTAATCAGTATGTCTACATAAGAATCCTATACCATAGCTGGAATAATAATGGTTAACGTAGATACATGAGAATACTGATCACCAACGATGATGGCATCTATAGCCCGGGCATTGCGGCCCTGGCTAAGGTCGCCACGAAATTCGGAGAAGTGCGTGTTGTCGCACCGGATGTTGAACAATCCTCCATGGGCCACGCTATCACTGCGTCGCGGCCGCTCTTTTACAAAAAATCACCCATTACCTTTGAAGGGCTGGAGGCATATCGTGTCAACGGCACACCGGCTGACTGCGTTGCGCTGGGATCCCACCTGTGGGCGAAAACAGATCTTGTGTTGTCGGGTATAAACCTGGGGACGAACCTGGGTAACGCCATGTGGCACTCGGGAACGCTTGCCGCCGCGAAGCAGGCTGTGTTGCTTGGTATGCGCGGCATTGCCTTTAGCACGCCGTCAGGAAAAACAGAACCCGATTTCAAGTCACTTGAGCCGTCCGTGGAGAAAGCCCTGGCTTTACTCCTGGCGCACGAAGATCTGAAGCTGGTTAACGTGAACATACCGCGCACACCGGTCGGCATGAAGTGGACGCGACAGTCGGTGCGACAGTATGATGGAAGTGTCGTACCGGGCATCGATCCGATGGGCAGAAAACATTACTGGTTTACGGTGGCACCACTTGAGCCTGCAGAAGAAGGCACAGACCGCTGGGCGGTGGAGAATGGTTTTGTATCCGTAACACCGTTGCGGCTTGATCTCACGAACGAAGACGCACTGGCAAAAGCATTGCAAAAACAACCGGTGCCGGAGCAGAATGTCTGAGAATACGATGCACAAAAAAAAGCTGTTTCCAAACGGAAACAGCTTTTTCTAAATACCGGTCTGGCTATTGACCTTCCGGTACGGTTTGCTCGGTCTGTATCGCTTGTCCGTTCTGGTCAAAGCGATAGATCCTCGGAACGTCGCCCTGCATCATCTCAAGCTGGTACTCTTTTGTATTTTTATTCTGATACAAAGTGGCATTCTCCCATCCTTTATACTCGGAGCCTTCCAGGGTTTTCCGAAGTGCGTCGGGAACCTGGTCGGCAGGGATCGGCGCGAGATCGCTGCGATATTGGTCCTGCGGTTGTTGCAGTGGCGCTTCCTGCCCGGGACGTTGGGAAGGATCTGTTCTCTGCGTGGTATCCTGTGCATATACCGCTCCTGCCGTCAGGAACAATGCACTTGCAAGTGTCAACATTATTTTTTTCATGATTTCAGATTTTAGATTGAACGATGTTTAACAACATCAGGGTAAATGTTGTGCCATTCCCTGATGCGCGGATAGATTGACCGTTGTAATGCAGATATAGAGGTTAAGTGATTAACGGCAGGCCCCCGGAGGACAGCAGGGTGTATTAAACGGCTTGCTGGTGTTTTTCTGGCATCCTCGGAAAAGGGATAATCAAGGCGCCTTCGGACTTTCGTTCATTCATCATTCGCAAAGCTTCCAGGCCCTCTTCGAGTTCATCGGCCTGTTTTTGTACATCACGCCATGCAGGTGCAGGAAGGATGGATAGAGCTAGAACCGTGCGGTAAATTTTTACAGTCTCCAGCTCCAGGATCTCGCACCGGTTCAGCAGTAGTTGCCGCGAATCAGATGTCAGGCCATCCATGATCCTGCTCCAGGTTTCTATCAGCACAGGTTCCGCAGAACCAGAGGTCGGCACACCACCATATGCCATCACCCAGCGGTTCAATAAGTTCACAAAACCCTGCGACTGCACCGCGTGGCGCATGAACAACAGTTTGACAGTCATGTCCTTCGTCTTATCTATGGCCTTCTTATAGTGCAGCAGCCTTTTATAGTTTAATCGGATAAGGGAGGTAAGTGTGTCGACTGCGCCGGAGTTTTTCATAAAGACAGTTTGATGCGTACATGCAATGTGGTGCCAGCCTATTCCCGGCGATTTGACGGCCCGGCTGCCGGCTATCGGGGAGAAGTGTACTCAGTTGTTAATACTCGTTGTTCCGGGCCGCGGCGCTGTCACTCAGCGCGCCCACGGTACCGAGGGACACGGCAGACTCGCTTTCAAAACCTTTCTGGCTTCGGCCAGGCCCCGGGGGTTTGTCCGGCAACAGCGCCTCAACCAGCTTCATGATCGCGGCAATGAAATTCGGCGCTGCACCGGCCGCGAACGAAGCCAGGCTTACGGACGGTGTAAGCATCGCCTCGGGTTCGCCATATTCAACGGCGCGGATGATCCTGCGCGCAGCTTTTTCCGCGTCCTGCGATAAAACCGGCGCAGCATCGGCAAGTTTAAACCATGCATACTCAGATTGATGTTGCCCTTTCACAATGGCATTGCGGGGACTTCCCGTGCGCATGAGGTTTGGAACCACAGTGGTGACGTGTATGCCATGTTTGTGAAGCGCTGCATGCATGCCTTCGGATAGTCCGACGAGTGCGAACTTGCTGGCCGTATACGGAAGGAGGTGTGGCACTGCGACCTTACCGCCGATCGATGTAA
>DASPJC010000249.1:0-8455 GCA_035628815.1 Ohtaekwangia sp.
CGGCACGTCCGAGACCTTCCCGCTGGAACGTGATGAGCGCGGGTGTTGGATGACAGCACTCCCGGGAATCCGAAACGACGACCGTTACCAGTTCGAACTGAATAACGACAAGAACTTTCCAGATCCCGCTTCCCGGTGGCAGCCCGAAGGTGTGCACGAAGAATCGGCCGTCGCCGCCGCCGCATTTGCATGGTCTGATGAAAGCTGGAAGGGTCTGCCGCTCGGCGAAATGATCATCTATGAATTGCATGTCGGCACATTCACATCCCAGGGAACCTTCGACGGTGTTATTGACAAACTCGATCATCTTGCGACCCTGGGCGTCAATGCTATTGAGATCATGCCGGTTGCGCAGTTTCCGGGAACGCGTAACTGGGGCTACGACGGCGTCTTTCCATTCGCGGTTCAGCATTCTTACGGGGGTATTCAAGGTCTGAAAAAACTGGTGAACGAAGCACATCTGAAAGGTATCGCGGTAATCCTCGATGTAGTGTACAACCACCAGGGGCCCGAAGGAAATTATCTGGCAGCCTTTGCACCCTTCTTCACGGACAAGTATAAAACCGGGTGGGGCAGCGCCATCAATTTCGACGATGCCTACTGCGATGGTGTCCGGGCGTTCTATGCGCAGAATGCCATCCAGTGGCTGGATGAATTTCACATCGACGGCTTGCGCATGGATGCAGTGCATGCCATCTGGGATTTTAGCGCGCACCATTTTATTGAAATGCTGCGTGAAAAGGTCGAAGCCGTTGAACAGGCGACGGGACGAAAGAAGGTGTTGATTGCCGAGTTGGATCTGAATACACCACGCTATATCAACCCGCCGCAGTCGGGCGGTTATGGCATGGATGGGCAATGGGTTGACGAGTTCCACCATGCCCTTCATGCGCTGGTTACCGGCGAAGTGAATGGGTATTATGAAGATTTTGGCGAGGTCAGTCACCTTGCAAAGGCGTTCCGTGATTCGTATGTCTATACCGGGCAATATTCTGTTCACCGTAAAAAGCATTTCGGTGTTTTACCTGCGCAAAATCCGTATAGCCAGTTCGTTGTATTTGCGCAGAATCATGACCAGGTTGGCAACCGGCTCCTGGGGGACCGGCTCACCACGCAGCTTTCTTTCGAGGCATTAAAGCTGACAGCGGCCGTTCTGCTCCTTTCGCCGCATGTACCGATGTTGTTTATGGGCGAGGAGTACGGAGAGCAAAACCCGTTTCAGTATTTCATCAGTCACACCGATAAATCACTCGTTGAGGCTGTCCGCAAAGGGCGTAAGGAAGAATTCAAATATTTCGGCTGGAAGGATGAGGTCCCGGACCCGCAGGCCGAAGAGACCTTCCGCCAATGCGTGCTGTCGTGGGACTGGCACGCCGACGAACGGCGCATACTACTATCATGGTACCGGCACCTGATTGCGTTCAGAAAGTCACGTGCGGCGATGCGTGGTTATGGACGCGGGACAGTCGTTGTTTCGCCGACGACTGAAAACAGGATGATCACGTTTGAAAGACGCGCCGATAATGATTCAATCCTTGTCGTTTTTAATTTTAACAAGACACCTGCCGCGTTTACACCCGCAGTAGCGGGTTCGTTGTCCATATTGTTTGACTCGTCCTCACAGGAGTGGAATGGAAAAGGAGATCCGGTACCGGCCACACTCTCCATTCAGGATACCGCTGCAATAAATCCCGAGTCTGTCGTCGTATTTGAAATACATTGATAATGCTTTTACCTGCTGCCACATACCGCATCCAGTTTAACAAGGATTTTAGTTTCCGGCAACTGCGGGAGATCATTGACTATCTCGACATGCTCGGTATCACGACCGTCTATGCTTCGCCGGTTTTTTCGGCGGTGCCGGAGAGTATGCACGGATACGACGTCACCGATCCGCACATGATCAATCCGGAGATCGGGTCGGAAGAAGAGCTCAGATCGATTTCGGCCGGCCTGAACGAAAAAAAAATGACCTGGCTGCAGGATATCGTCCCCAATCACATGGCGTTCAGCGATCGGAACTTCCGGCTGATGGACGTGCTGGAACGGGGTGACCGTTCTGAGTATTTCCAGTATTTCGACGTAGACTGGAAGCATCCATCGAAGGAACTTTACGGCAAAATTATGGTGCCTTTTCTTGGGAAGGAACTGCATGAATGCATCGCCGACCGGGAGATCATATTAATACTGGATCAAGGCGGGTTGACCATACGGTATTTTGACAGTGCTTATCCCTTGTCGATACCAGCATACGATTATCTCCTGAAAGAGACCACGGACAACGCGCTTCGGGAACAGCTTGGTGCGATCATCGCACAGGCCCAATCCGCTGACTACCACGAATGGCGTTCAGTGAAGGAGAATTTTTTTAACATCGCAACGCATGGGCCGGGCAGGAAGGAAATCGACCGCATACTGGCAGTGATTAACAGCGACCACGAAAAACTGAAACACCTGTTAATGCATTGCCATTACGCACTGACATACTGGAAACGGACAGAGCAGGAAATTAATTACCGGCGGTTCTTTACCGTAAATGCGCTGATCTGCCTGCGCATGGAGGATGAAAATGTTTTCAGGGACTATCATACCTACGCCGCCAGGCTATGGAAAGAAAAATTGATCCATGGCTTCCGAATCGATCACATCGACGGATTATACGATCCTAAAAAGTATATCAGCCAATTAAGACAGGCAACCAATGCCTCAGCCTATATTATCGCGGAAAAAATCCTTGAGGCTGAAGAGCAATTACCGGAACAATGGCCGCTGGAGGGAACCAGCGGTTATGAATTTTTAGCCTACACCAATCAGTTGTTCACCAATCGCAAAGGCGCACGCGTGATACTGCGATTCTACCGCGAACTGGTTCCCGATCTTCCACGGTATGAAAAGCTCGTTCAGGAAAACAAGGAAATGATCCTCAGCCGTTATATGGCCGGGGAGTGGAGCAACCTCGCGAATTATTTTTTCGAACTTCAGCTGCAAAGCGGTTATGCTGCAGACAGGACCCGGCACGCTATCGGGCTGGTGATGCTTTCCATGCCAGTGTACAGAATATATCCGGACAGCTTTCCGCTGCGTGGTATTGATCTTGATATCCTGGTGCGCGCTTTCAATGAAGCCCGACGATGGTCAGGCGATTATAAACCGGAGCTGGATTATCTTCAATCGTTGTTTACCGGGCCGCCTGTTACCGCGGACGAAGGAGAACGTATTTTGCTTTTCCTGAAAAGAATGATGCAGTTTACCGGGCCGCTCACGGCGAAGGGGGTGGAAGATACGACCTTCTATGTTTACAATCCGCTGATATCGCATGATGAAGTGGGCGATGAACCATCCACGCTGGGAATCTCCATTCAGGAGTTTCATCGAAAAATGATCCAACGGCAGGCCAACACGCCATTGTCACTGAATGCAACCGCGACACATGATACCAAACGCGGTGAGGACGCGCGTTTGCGTTTGAATATTCTCAGCGGGATTCCCGAAACGTGGTTGGAATGTGTTAAGCAGTGGCTCTCCGTGAATGATGACTATCATACCCTGGTGAATGACCAACGCGCGCCGACATTGAATGATGAATTCTTTATATACCAGGCGCTTGTCGGCGGATTTCCGCACGACCTTAAAATAACGGATGAATTTGTCGAACGCATCCAGGCCTACCTAACGAAGGTGGTCCGCGAGGCTAAAGTAAACAGCGCATGGGAAGCGCCGAACGAAGCGTATGAAAATGCGTGTAACAGTTTCATTAGCGGGATACTTCGCGCTGACAGCGATTTTTTACATTCATTCTACCCGCTTATTCAAAAAGTCATTTACCTGGCCGGTCGTTCTGCGCTGGGACAGACATTGTTGAAAATTACGGCCCCGGGGATCCCGGATACGTACCAGGGTACGGAGCTGTGGGACCTGAGTTTCGTCGATCCGGATAATCGCCGGCCAGTGGATTATCACCAACGGAAAACATTGCTGGAAGGCCTGGCGGAGAAAGAAAAGCAGCAGTGGCTTGCAGTGGCGGAATATCTCGGCATTCACCGGTCAGCGGGCGCTGAAAAGTTATTTGTAACCTGGAAGGCGCTTAATTTTCGGAAGGCCTACCCCGAACTTTTTGTGAAGGGTGATTATGAGCCATTGCCTGTTTCAGGTGCGGATGTTATCGCATATGCACGTCGGCATGCAAACCTGTATGTTGTGGTGATCATCCCGCTTGGCATCGCGGCACTCCAGGAAGAATATGGCGACGCAACGATACGCCTGCCGGAGGGATACCCCCGCTCATTCCGTAACATTTTTTCAGATGAGCCGTACGATTGTGCGGGCGACATTTCCATCGGGGCAGTGCTAAGTAATTTTCCCGTCGCGCTCCTCCACGGAGCAACCTGATATTTCAGGTGATAACTTATCAAACCTGGGCAATTACAGCTTCTTCGGCAACAGGCTGCTGCATGATCGACCGGATACCGCGAAGGGGTATGATCACCCAGTCAGGCCGGTTGTTTAATTCGTAATTCAGTTCATAGATCGCTTTCTCGAGGAGAAATGTCCTGATGAGAATCTCGAGGTCGGCCGCGTCGGCCGGTACAAGGGTAGTACCTTCCACGGCTTCGAGGTAGGCGGTCATAAAGAAGCCGCTGATATAATGGTACCACTGATCGACAAAGGGTGTTAGTTTACCAAAATCCTCCGGCCGGATCTGGTTGTCGAGAAATAAACTTCCGTATGCGGCATAATGAAACGAGCGGATCATCCCGGCAACATCGCGCAGCGCACATCGTTTTAGTCTTCGTTCACTATAACTGCGCGCGGGCTCCCCTTCAAAATCCGTGATCACGAAGTCTTTTCCTGTGAACAGCACCTGTCCCAGGTGATAGTCGCCATGAATACGGATCTTCGTTACGTCGATCTTCTTTTTATAGATATTTTTTAAAGTGTTCAGGATCTGGTCCTTCATCGAAAGGATCTCCTCTGCTTCCTTCCGTGCCTCGGGCGATAGTTTTTTCAACGACGTCATCAGGTTCTGGAAGGTTCCGCGCACCAGGGTCTGCAACCCTGCATAGAGCGACCGTTGATAGTGCAGCGAATAATCCTCGGGTTTAAAATCAGGCAGGTTCGACGAAGCGAGGGCTTTGTGCATTTCGCCGGTACGTATGCCCAGCAGGTGTGTCAGCTCGGCGGTGTCGCCACCAATGAGTTCTTTCATTTCGGACGATATCGTCTCGTAGTCAGCCGGATGTAACAAGTCACCCTTCGGGGCATGGGCCGGTTGGTTGGCTTCAGGGCGGGACAGGATTTTTTCATTAAACACGTCGAGCTTATCCAGCATGTACACCCACGCATCACTATGGCTTTCCACCAGTTCCTGCATCATGGCCAGCACCATGGTGCCGTTTTCATGCTTCCACTCCATTGTTCCGATAAATTTTGGAATATGTTCAAAGTTGGTGTGCTCACTCAGGAACCGGGAGATCTCAACATCCGGGTTGATGGCGCTGTCAACCTTCCTGAATACTTTCAGGAAGAAACGACTGTCATACGTAATGGAGGTATTGCTTTGCTCGCTTGAGAGTACTCTGGGTTTTATCTTTTCGGTCGCCTCCACGTGCCGCGTAAGTATTTCGTCGCTGGTGAACCTTACTTCACTGCTCCGGAAGGGGATGCGGCGCTGACCGGCCATGTTCATAATTACCGCCTGTTGAAAATCAATTCCGAAGACAGCATCGTAAAGCAAGCCCTCTTCCTCCGGCAGTTTCAGTTTCGCGATAACCGATTTAGGGCAATGCTCTTCCAGTTTGAATGCAAGCGATTCCTTGGCAAAAGCAACGGGTAACTGATAGGTTTCCGGCAGGCCGCTGCTATAACTCACTTCGACCAATAGCAGGCAAATGCCCTTCTCCTCGACCGGAAACATCGTCCGGTTCGATACCCTGATGTTTTCAATGGGCCGTCCCTTTCCGCCGAACCATCTCATTTTCATCATGTACTTCTGCAGGATCTCGTGCTCGAGTTTGGCGATTCCTTCTTTCGCGATCAGGTCTTCCCAGGCATTGAGTTCCAGCGTAGGGAGTAACCCGGTGTCTCCGGCGTCGGTCTGAATTTTCTGCAGTACGAACCACAGGCATTCGTGAGCTCCTACCGTAAAGAAGTAGGGGTTATTCTCCCTGATGGATGGGAATTTATTTTTGCTGAATACCTCGATGGGTACATAGCCCGAAAACTGCTCAAGGTCAAGTTCAGCCGGCTGCGTATAGCGTGACAGGTTGGCGATTACCAGGATGGTCTCGTCATCGTAAGAGCGGGTGAATGCCAGTATTTTCGAGTTCTCGCACGTTACAAACTTCATGTCACCCCGGCTGAGTGATTTATATTGTTTGCGCTTGTTGATCAGGCGTTTCATCCACCACAGCAACGAGGAGGTACTGCCCGATTGCAGATCCACGTTAACGGATTCATAGTGGTATTGCGGGTCGAGTATGACGGGCAAATACAGTTTGTGGGGATTGGTCTCGGAAAAACCGGCATTGCGGTCAGAACTCCACTGCATGGGAGTCCGTACGCCATTGCGATCACCGAGATAAACATTGTCGCCCATCCCAATCTCGTCGCCGTAATATATGACGGGTGTTCCGGGCAATGAGAACAGAAGATAGTTCAGTAGTTCGATCTTCTTGCGGTTGTTTTCCATCAATGGTGCCAGCCGGTGCCGTATGCCCAGGTTGATTTTCGCCTTGGGATCTTTTACGTATACTTTGTACATGTAGTCCCTTTCTTCGTCGGTAACCATTTCGAGCGTGAGTTCATCGTGGTTGCGGAGAAAGATTGCCCATTGGCAGGTCGGTGGGATATCGGGTGTCTGGTCGAAGATGTCGGTGATGGGATAGCGGTCTTCTGTCTGCAACGCCATAAACATACGCGGCATGACAGGGAAATGGTAATTCATCTGGCATTCATCGCCATCACCGAAATAGGAAGCGGAATCTTCCGGCCACATATTCGCCTCCGCCAGCAATAACGTGCCGGGAAAATTATCATCAACGTAACGGCGCAATTTTTTAAGGAAGGTATGTGTCTCCGGGAGGTTCTCTCCGTTCGTTCCTTCGCGTTCAAAGAGGTAGGGCACAGCATCCAGCCTGAAACCGTCGACGCCCAGCCTGCACCAGAAATCGATGATCCGGAACACCTCTTCCTGCACCATAAGGTTGTCATAATTCAGGTCCGGTTGATGGTGAAAGAACCGGTGCCAGTAATATTGTTTCGCCACCGGATCCCAGGTCCAGTTGGAAGCTTCGAAGTCCTGGAAAATTATGCGGACATCCTTGTACTGGTTGGGATTGTCTGTCCAGACATAGTACTCGCGGTGGGGCGATCCTTTGGGTGATATCCTGGCGCGCTGAAACCATGGATGCTGATCTGACGTGTGGTTGATGACCAGTTCCGTGATGATCTTCATTCCGCGGGCATGCGCTTCCTTCAGCAAAAGCTTGAATTCCTCAATGTCACCATAGGATGGATTGATCGTATAGTAATCCGCGATATCATAACCATCATCTTTGAGCGGCGAGGGATAAAAAGGTAGCAGCCAGACAGCTGTCACACCGAGGTCCTGCAGGTAATCAAGTTTTTCCATTAAACCCCTGAAATCACCGATACCATCACCGTTGCCGTCCCGGAAGGCTTTGATGTGCAGTTCGTAGATAACAGCGTCCTTATACCAGTGAAGTTTGTTATCGAGCCGGATTCCCTCTGTCGCCATGTTCTTAAGATTTGTCGTTAGTTGCCAAGACGGGTTTGGGCATAGGTCTAAAAATGATATACCAACCAAAAGGCAGGTGTAGCAGGATTGTCCGGCGACCAATGCTCAGCCAGGGGCAGATTGCCGGGGGCAAAGAAGGTTTCTTTTTTCTTCCTATTTTTGCCGCCTGATACCAAAAAGATGTTAGGAAAGCCCCTGGTTCTGGTGTTTACAGTGTTATCGCTCACGGCTTGCGGTCACGGGAGTCTTATCAAAGGCACGGTGCGGGACTCATTGTCGGGGGGGATGCTATCGGGTGCCGCCATTGTGTTGAACGACGATCGGGCGATGGTCTCCGCCGATTTGCTTGGAAATTTCAAATTTGATGACCTGGCGGCCGGAACATACCGGATCCGGGTATCTTTTATTGGTTACCAGACGCAAACGATCGAGGTCGTAGTCGGGGAGAACGAAGTGAAGGAGATCAATGTCAAACTGGTGCCTTCCAGTTTAAGCCTTGACGAAGTAACGGTGATTGGTACGCATTCGACTGAGCAGGTAATGACCACCATTTCCAGGATCGATGTGGCCCTCAGGCCGGTAAAGTCTTCGCAGGATATTCTTCGAATGGTACCGGGACTTGTAACCGCGCAGCATGCCGGCGGTGGCAAGGCCGAACAGATATTTCTGAGGGGTTTCGATGCTGACCACGGAACCGAT
>DASPJC010000250.1:0-4310 GCA_035628815.1 Ohtaekwangia sp.
GCTGCGATCTATGGTGCCCGCGCTGCCAACGGCGTGGTGTTAATCACAACAAAGAAAGGAAAGGATGGTGCCCTACGCCTTTCGTTGGACAGTTACTATGGCGTTCAGAACTTTTATAAAAAGGTCCCGATGCTCGATGCCACGCAGTATGCAACGATCATGAACGAAGCACATGTCAACTCCGGTCAGCTTCCGATCTACACCGACGCGCAGATCGCCGCGATGGGCAAAGGAACGAACTGGCTGGATGAAGCCACAAACAAAGATGCTCCCGTACAAAATCATTCGCTCACGCTCTCCGGCGGAAATGACCGCTCCGTTTTCGCGGCGTCCGCTTCCTACTTCCAGCAGGAAGGGATCATCGCCGGCGATCAAAACAAGTCGAATTTCGAACGGATCACCTTTACGATCAACTCCGACCATAAAGCATATAAAGATGTGATCCGGCTCGGACAGAATCTTTCCTACTCAAACATAACACGCCAGGGGTTACGTGTCGGTGGTATCTATAATAACTCGCTCCGCGGACTTTTCAACACCTCGCCGGTATTCCCGGTGTACGATGAGAATGGTGCTTTCACGCTCTCACCGGTGGATGCCAACGAAGTGAATCCGATCGGCGCGATGCATTACCAGGATTTCAACAAACGCACCACGGACAGGATCGTCGGTAATATGTACGCGGAAGTGCAGCCCCTTAAAGGCTTGATCTTCCGTTCCGATATCGGTGCTGACCTCAGTCTCGAAACGCGTAATTCCTTCAATCCCGTTTACAAACTTTCTGAAAGCAGCTACAATAATATTTCCAGCGGCACACAAGGCTCTACCAGAAACGTCAGGTGGAACTGGGATAATACGGTTCGGTATGCCAAAAGCATAAACGACGAACACAACATTGAAGTACTGGTGGGGATGACAGCCCAGCAGTACAGTTCAACGTGGATGGATGCCACCAAGCAGGGCCTTACCTTTAATGACTTTGACCATGCTTGGCTTGACAACGGCACGATCGATACAACGGTAACGGCAACAGGTTCACGCTCAGAGTATGCGCTGCTCTCGCAATTCGGAAGACTGAACTACAACTTTAAAGAGAAGTATTTATTTTCGGCAACCATCCGGCGGGATGGCTCATCCAACTTTGGAACCAATAACCGGTACGGCGTATTTCCCTCCGTATCCGCGGGATGGGTGCTGAGCGAGGAAGATTTCTTTACCAACATCACGCCGATCAGCATGCTGAAGCTAAGGGCAAGCTGGGGACAAAATGGTAACGACAGGATCTCATCGTTCGCGTACCTGGCAACGCTGTCGTCGGAAGACCGTGACTATTATTTTGGCAGTGGCGATACAAAATACATTGGTACGTCGCCCGATAAACTTTCCAACCCGGATCTGCGGTGGGAAACTTCGGAACAGATTGACATCGGCCTTGAAGCCGAATTCCTGAATTACTTTTCTATTACCGCCGATTACTACAGCAAAAAGACGAAAGACTGGCTGCTGGTTGCACCGGTACCTGACCTGGTCGGTACAGACCCGCCATGGATAAACGGCGGAACCATCACCAACAAGGGGTTTGAATTTCAGCTGGGCTTTGAAAAGACCTTTGGCGACGTACGCCTGTCCGTTAATGCAAACGCCGCCTTCAACAAGAATGAAGTCACCGCGATCAACAATAATGAAAAGATCATTCATGGCGACGCTAATCTCATCCAGGGGATCGGGGAGATCAACCGTGCCCAGGTAGGATACCCGGTGGGTTATTTCTGGGGCTACCAGGTCGCCGGCATCTTCCAGAATGAACAGGAAATTCAGAACTACCGCCAGGGTGAAACGATCATCCAACCGAATGCCCTTCCCGGTGATGTGAGGTTCGTCGACCGGAATGGGGACGGTTTCATTTCTGACCTGGATAAAACCATGATTGGCGATCCGAACCCCGATGTAACGTATGGCCTGAATGTAAACGTGGGATACAAAGGTTTCGACTTGTCGATCTATTCCTATGGCATGGCCGGTCATCAGAATATGATGAGTAACCGGAGCGTGGAGCGCTGGTATAATAATTATCCGCAGGAAGTGCTGGGTCGCTGGTTGGGCGAAGGAACCTCAAATTCCACGCCGCGGATCACCCTCGGCGATGAGGCCAATAAGAATTACACAAACTTTTCTGAGTTATATATCCATGACGCCGACTTCTTCCGGATCAAGACCCTCAATATCGGATACGACTTCATGCGGCTCCTGCCAAACCTGCCGTTGCAAAAGCTGCGACTGTATTTTTCCGCGAACAACCTCTTCACGCTGACGCGGTATAAAGGTATGGATCCTGAAGTGGGATTTGGCGACAGAACGGCGGAACGGTATAACATGACGTCCGGGATGGACTTCGGCTACTATCCGCAACCGCGGACCTTCATGGTTGGTGTAAACGTTCATTTTTAAAATATGACAACAATGAAAACATTCAAAATATTATCTGTGCTGACATTGTGCGCGATGACGTCGTGCAGTGACGACTTCCTCGATAAAGCGCCCCTGAATCAAAAGGCGGTGGAGACGTTCTACAAAACACCACAGGACGCTTTCGAGGGGCTGGTTGCTGCGTACGATGTACTCCAGGCCGGAGATTACGGGCATATCCACATGATATCGGAGATCGCTTCCGACAACACTTTTGGTGGCGGCGGAAAGAGCGATGGCTTCGGTCAAAATTACTGGGACTGGTTCCGCTCGGAAAATAACCACAACGCCAGTGCGTGGTCGAAATACTACCGCGGAATCTATCGGTCAAACATCATCCTCGCCAACCTTGAAGGCGTTGACTGGGGTACCCAGCAAGCCCTCAAGACACAATATGAATCTGAAGCCCGTTTCCTCCGCGCTTTTTATTACTTCGACCTGGTGAGACTGTTCGGGAACGTTCCGCTGATTACAAAACCCCTTAATCCCGATGAGTATGAGCAACCGCAGGCAGCACCGTCGGAGGTTTATGCGCAAATCGCGGAAGACCTCAGGTTCGCGGCCGATAACCTTCCTGCAACACCATACCCGGCGATCAGTTCGTCAGATTATGGCCGTGTGACAAAGTGGGCCGCTGAAGGTTTGCTGGGTCGCGTTTTTTTATACTATACCGGCTATTACGGTGAACAGGACCTGGCGGGCATTGTAACCCGTGCACAGGCTTTGGCTTACCTCGAAGATGTGATCGACAACAGCGGTCATGATCTTGTGCCCGAATTCCGGCGGCTATGGAGAGCGGCAAGCTGGGAAGCGAAGGATTATGTAGGCGAAGATAACATTGAGACAGTGTTTGCCATCAAGTACACCTTTAAGGGGCTGGGTAATTTTAATTTAAACAGCGGCAACCGCTGGCAAAAATTCCTGGGCTTGCGCAATCAGAATATTTATCCCTATGGTGGCGGGTGGGGCTTTTGTCCAGTAACCCCTGAGTTGTGGAATGCCTATGATCCCGATGATACACGCCGTGCCGCGACCATCATCGACATCCAGACAGAAACACCTGATTTTATCAGCAACGATCAACGGCAATACACCGGTTTTGCGCCGAAGAAGTATGCACCTACCGCCGATATTGTGACGACGAACGGTGCAGAGGTTGTACAGCCAACCGTAGTCACCATGGGCGGAAACGACCAGATCGACTGGTTCGACGATTGGGTGATCATTCGCTTTTCTGATATTCTGCTAATGGCTTCGGAATTACGCCTCTCAACGGGTGGCGATGCACAGACACCTTATGATCGCGTACGCGACCGGGCTTTTGGCGGCAATGCGCCAAACCTGACGGCTAATCAGGCGAATATCATGGAGGAAAGACGACTCGAATTTGCCTTGGAAGGTTTGCGGTATTGGGACCTGTTGCGCCAGGGAATGGCTGTAGCAAAAGCAGCAATCGACCGGGATGACGCCATTGAAGAACTCAAGGTAGTGTTCAGGCCGGAAACCAACGGCTTGTTCAAGATACCCGAAAGCCAGATCAATTTGTCGAACGGGCAGATGACTCAAAATCCCGGCTGGGAGAATTTCTAATGCACTCAATAACGATCAACATGAAAAATATAAAGAAGATATTCACACTTGTTCTTGCGGTCATGCTGGTCATGACCTCGTGCGAGGACGATACACCCGGCCTCGGCAGGAAACTCGATAAAAGCGAACTCGATTTCGATGTGATCCAGAACCTGTCCATTGATCCGGGCGGAAATACGGTTATCATGAGAAATAATACGCCCGGCACTGTGTCCATGTGGGACTACGGAACCGGCCGCTCCAACAAGGTGCAG
>DASPJC010000251.1:0-11813 GCA_035628815.1 Ohtaekwangia sp.
CCGCGCCGAGATCTACCCGCCACTTGCCGTCTTTACCGGTCGTCACCGATTTTTGCTGCTTATTAAATTTCACAGTTACCTTTTCCCGGGGGCTGGCCCAACCCCAGATCGCGATGGCGCGCCCGCGCTGCAAAACCATGTTATCACCAAATACTTTAGGGAGCGTCACATTGGCCATTGCAGGAAGAACAAGAGCGGTCAAAAGCAGGACTAACAGCAATTTTTTCATAGTCGTAGTTAAATGCGCCAAAAAGTAGCACTATTTGCTGGTGTTGACAAATGGATAGAGGCAGAACGATGCTGGCTGCTGGCAAACGTTAGATGTTGGATATTGGATGGTACAAATAATCTTGAAATTACAGCGTGCTGTATTTGAAACGTAGTGTTGAAGCGCAAAATCTTGCGCTGGGAGGATGATGGGCTGGCAAACGTTAGCTGTCGGATAAATAATCTTGAAATTACAGCATGCTGTATTTGAAACGTAGTGTTAAAGCGCAAAATCCTGCGCTGGGAGGATGCTGTATGCTGGATAGTGAATGGTGCAGGCTTGCAGAATTCCTGCTTCATGGTGTGATCCCCTATTCAAATATTCTCCATTCAAACATTCAACATTCATTCACCCTTCTCCCATTCTCTTTTGTAACTTGAAACAGGCAATTGCATCTAATCACGAGAGTGACCTGTTCCACGCCTATGAAGCCTTTACAGATACTGGATTTTGATTCGTACCGGATGCATGACAGCGTTGTTGTACGGCGCGTGCTGGCGGGCGAGAAAGAACTTTTTGAGATACTGCTGCGACGGTACAACCAGAAATTATATCGCGTCATCAGGAGCTATCTTAAAGATAACGGTGACGTCGAGGACGCGATGCAGGATACGTATCTGAAGGCCTTTGACAAACTTCAGCAATTCGAGGGAAACGCGGCTTTTTCGACCTGGCTGATACGGATCGGGATCAATGAAGCGCTGCTTCGCCTCCGCCGCCTGAAAAAAGAACGCAGTTTGTATGCGGTGGACGACACGCTGACCGAAGCGCGACTTATTCAACTACCTGACAACAAGCAGATGAACCCCGAAAAACTGGCCATCCGTCATGAAACAAAAATTCTGATCGAACAGGCGATTGATCAGCTTCCCGAAAAATACCGGGTGATCTATGTGCTAAAGGAAGTGGAGGGTATGGATAACAGCCAGATTGCTGAACTTCTTCAACTCTCCGATGCCAATGTGAAAGTGCGCCTGCACCGCGCTAAAACATTATTGAAGGATGTCCTGTACAAACTCTCCGCCGATTCAACCATTTTTGAATTTGGAAACCAGCGTTGTGATGCCATCGTTGCGCGCGTGATGAAGCGCCTGTAGCCGTTCAGTGGTTCAGGGAACCGCGACTATGACAGTCCGCTGACCCCAGCAAAGGTCATAATGGCGAAGAAATGAAATACACTGCCAGTCAGCACGAATACATGCCAGATGCTGTGATTGTACCGGATCTTTTCGTTGGCGTAAAAATATGTTCCAGCGGTGTACGCTACTCCACCCACAAGAAGGAAAACAAATCCCGTGACGGAAAGATTGTTATACAGCGGTTTGATCACCAGCAATGCCGCCCAACCGGTAGCGATGTAAGCCAGCAGTGATATCCATTCGTATTTGCCGGTAAAAAACAATTTCATGAAAATTCCCAGTAAGGCAGAAGCCCAAACGATCGATAGTATTGTCCAACTTATCCATCCATCAAGCACCGTCAGGCAAAAAGGCGTATACGTCCCCGCGATCAGTAGGAAAATCGCCATATGGTCAAACTTCCGGAACAACCGTTTTGTCTTCGCGTGTGGAATTGCATGATAGAGCGTAGATGTGAGATACAGCAATACGAGTGTGATCCCGAAGATGTAAAAACCTGTTTTGCTTCCGGTTTCCGGGAATATGATCAACAATACGAGTGCTGCGATCGACAGGAAAGCGCCTATGCCGTGCGTGATGGCGTTGGCAATCTCCTCACCCACACTCTCCTTTTTCAGTTCCCCGTTCATGATAATGCTGTTGGCTGACAAAGATAAGCATTACCATGAACGAAGGACCTGACTTAAATCATAAAAGGAGGCTATTGAACGGAATCTCCCTGATTTTGCCGTTCAATGCCGGAAGGCGAGGATATGGTATCCATTTCATGCATACCGGCTGAATCCTGCTCGGACTGCCCCGCTGCGTCCTCGGTCGAATAGTTGTCTATATTCTCGTCGTTTTCGCGGCCGGCCGAACTGTTACTTCTATCGCCGCATGATACCGCCGCGATAGCAATGAGTATAATCCATAGCTTTTTCATAATTGTCGCATTTGATTCCCCACGCATTTGAAAATTTTTATGCCTGCTGACCAGCCAGAACGGCGGACGGCGCTGTGTCCACGAGATTTCATCAGCGTTCTTTTTTCGCAATCATCGCTTAGCGACGAGCCCGATCTTCCGCTTTATCCAGCAACTCGTCAATGCCGACAAAGGTGTAGCCCTTCGCTTTAAGATCGCGGATCAGTTCGTCCAACATGTTGTAAAATTTATCCGTCCGCCCGGGATCTGTACCGATGTGGACCAACAAAATAAATCCATTAAGGCCGTTGGGGTCCCGTGCTTCATAGTCGATGATCGAACGATAAATAACATCTGAGGAACGGTAGCGATCGCCCATGGCAGGATAGGTGTAATCAGCGTGTGACAAAGTACCGCCTGAGAAATTGATCAGCTGGAGCTTCATGTCCTTCGTCCACCGGGCGATGTCGCGGTTGTACCATTCGAAGGGCGGAAGGAAATAACGTGCGTCCTCCCGGCGAATTTTAAATTTCGCCATGCGCCTGTAGTTGTTCTTCAGGTCGCGCGTAAACTGTTTCCGGCTGACGAGCAAGCTGTCTCGTTTATTCCAGTCGGCATACAGCAGGTGCTTGTCTGAATGCGCGCCGAGATAATGGCCATCGTCTCTGAGATGCCGGATCAGCGATCCGAACTCCGGATTGCGATAGAAATTTCCGGTGAGAAAGAATGAGCCCCGAACCTGATTGGCCCGCAGGACAGCGCGAATGGTATCGCCGCCATCGGCAAAGCTGTCGCCGGTGAATACAAGGGCTATGGCCGGTGTAGAAACATCGCCTCGTACGATCGCACCATGGGTATCCGTTACTTTTTTACGGCTGCTACCTCGCCAGCATCGTTTTCTTTGGAAGCCAGCAGGTAAACCAGGCTTGCGGTACCATCCATGGTCGGTTCGTTTGTACTATAGTCCAGTGCGTCGTCATGGTAGACTGCGATGGGCGACTGAAAAGCAGCATACTCGTCGGGCGCCCGAAGTTCAAGGCCCAGCAGGCTGTTAAAAATATCACCGTCAACAGGGCCGTCAACCAGTGCGCCGTCGAGCGGAAGCTGATGAAGAAATGTAAAAGATGAATGTGGGTCTTCCGGCGTGTCACCTTTTGCAGGCAGCCCGAACACCATGCTGGTACCCCAGGGGTTGCATCCCCATAACCAGTCGAAGCAGGCCTGCTCGAGGTTGAGGTATTTTTGATCACCACTTAACTTTCTATAGAGGTAGCATTGAATGGCAAAAGACGTGGTCAGGTTATTGGAACACCAGATGAATGGAACACCCCGGTAGAATGCATTTTTTTGAGCCTTTTTCCACACGGCCTCGAGGCCGTCCCTGTAATACCGGATCAACGCGTCCCGGACCTCGCCCTCGGTTTTCATGGCAAGTTCATAGTGCCCGAAATTATGGAAAGGGTACCACTGGTAATGCTTTGCTGTATCGGCGAGTAGCCATGGCGTTACATTTTCCTGCTCGCTGTACTGCAAAGCCTGGTCGCGATAAGACGTGACAGATGTCAACTGGTAAAGGGCGGCAGCCGCAAGTTCCATATCATCCACCCAGTTGTCCTCCTCATAAAAGTATCGCGCTTTGCCCGGCGCGGTTTGTGCCACACCTGGCCTGGCTACTCCGAAATTGTAAGCGGAAATGGACCTGTCCCGCAACAGGTTTGAAAAGGATTTGTCATGTGCGTTAAAAACCCGGGCGCCCAGTGCAAAGGCACTGGCAAACTTTCCGGCAGTTGAGGCCGCGCCAGTAGCGCGGTTTTTATATTTGCCGATACCCTGAATCCCGCCGGAAGCAAAATAGACGGGTCTGCCGGTTCCCTTTCCGTATCCATAATCCACCGAATCGACGTTGGGCATTCGAAACCCGGCGTGATCGCGATCATCCGCGAGCTGGTTAAACAGCCAGTCCGGACGCGGGTGCATTTTCAAAAGCCATTGAAGGCCCCAGGCTGCTTCGTCCAGCACATCGGCCCGTCCATTCGTGCCTGCCGATCCATTCGCTTGATGGACGTCACTGAATACCCTGGGAAAATCCCGGTATGCGGCAAGCAGGTGATACGTTGCATTGGCCGAGGTTGTCGCGTATTGCAAATAATCAGTGGCGTCATGCCAGCCGCCCGAAGCGTCCACCTTTGTGCCATCCGGCATCGGGCCGTAAAGCGTGTACCCGTCGTGGGTGTGACAGGAGTCTTTCAAGAATGGGTTATATCCGCTCCGTTGTTGTCGCATGTAGCGCAACAGGAAGTCAGTTTTCCCACGATACACCGCGGTTGAAATATCGAACGTCGGAGATTGCACGGTTCCTACTTGCAGGTAGTATGTGCCGGGTGTCCGGAATTCGGTGAACTCAAGCCGTGCGGCATGGGCGAATGGTCCGTAGGCACCAAAATCCCCTGAGGCTTTTTTTGTTAAAACGGCTTTGGATGTTTTTGCATTGATCAAAGAGAATGTTATGTCTGACGGGGCTGCTATTTTTGATGCCCATACGGCCGCCTTCACACCGCCGGGGGTATAGCCCAATTGATTAATTCTGATCCATGCGCTTTCACTAACCTGCGCTGAAAGCAGTGTGACGACTGAGCAAAGGCAGGTGACAATGATCATGCGCTTCATAGAGAAGGTGTCTGAATTCGAATTGCTGATAAGATCCTGATTTCAAAATAATAAAGCAAACTACCACACCGATAAGTGGGCTTTGTCAGTAAAAGGCCCTCTGGTGTCAAAAAAACCAAACTGATATTCGACGTGTGCGAAAGACACGCAGGCAACCGGTTTGGATCTGTTCACCCACAACCGATTCAAGTCATTTTCCTTCATTCAGCGGATCTGTATTCCCTTTTGCTGAGGCCGCCTGCTTTGCTAAAAAGGTTCCGGACTTCCAGGCAGTTGCGTATACCGATACAGCGTGGCATAGAAATTTTTCGTATCGGGCAAAACGTAACGCCATGGCTACTGAAAGAATAAATCCTGAAAGAGACAACCGGACGGGCCTGAACCGCGAGGGACCAACAGCGAACGTACCGGTTCAGCGACTGACCGCGACATCGATCATCGGCGATGGGATCGAGAATCCACAGGGAGAATCGTTGGGGAAAATCGAGGACCTGATGGTGAACGTAGTAGAAGGACGCATTGAATACGCCGTGATCGAATTCGGCGCATTTTTGGGCATGGGGGGAAAACTTTTCGCCGTCCCATTTAAGGATCTCAGCATTGATCCTGCCCGGCATAAATTCATCCTGAACGTCGATAAAGCGTATCTGAAAAACGCGCCCGGTTTTGACAAAACGCATTGGCCCGGAACCAATGAACATTCCTATTTTGAAAACGTCAAGCTATACTATGGAAGCTATGTCCCGCCCTTTCCTTAGAGGCTACTGGCCGCTGAATGCTGGCCTCTGGAAAAAGGCTAAAAAAGCGACTTGCAATTTCTGCGTTGGAAATTTTAAAATATAAGTGATATGAAACACATCGTATATATCCTGTTGCTGGTCTTGTGCGGTTGCAGCAGCAGCACAGAAATTACAGGATCCTGGCGGAGTAACAACACGCCGAAGGAAGGTATCGACAATATTCTTGTTACGGCATTGAGCAGCAAGACCGCTGCGCGACAGACCGTGGAAAATGACCTGGCCAATATTCTGCAAAAAAACGGTTTCAAGACGGTGAAAAGTATCGATATCCTTCCACCCAGTTTCACGGACGGCAAAGAACCGGATAAGGAAGTGATCCTTGACAAGATCAAAGGCAACGACATTGACGCCATACTTACAGTGGCATTGATCGACAAGGAAACCGAGAACCGGTATGTTCCGGGAAGTACCGGCTACGCGCCCGTTCCACGCTTTGATTACTATGGAAGGTTCTGGGGCTATTACAGCACGTGGTACCCTACCTTGCATTCGCCGGGATACTATACCGAAGATAAAGTATACTTTATAGAGACGAATTTGTACGACGCCGACACCGAGGAACTATTGTGGTCGGCACAATCAGAGACTTATAACCCAGCCAGTCTGGAAAGTTTTTCAAAAGAATTTGCCAGTGTCATGGCAGAACAAATGGCCGCAGACGGTGTTCTTAGAATGAATGGAAATCCCGTCACCGTAAAAAAAGAATAGACTTGATCACGCTTTGGCTTTAAACAAATATCCTTCACCTCAGTCAGCCGTGTGCGTCGTGTAACAACAACCCATGGGCTATGCGGTTCCGTTCGGAACGTATTTTTGGACCATGCTCACCAGCGTTTTGAGGTGGAATGGTTTTTCCAAAAAATCGTTTGCCCCCGCCCCAATGGCCTGTACACCGGCATCAGGGCTTGCTGAAATGATAATCACAGGGGTTTTTCGGCTGCTCCTGACACTTCGAAGGTAGCGGCACACATCCAGCCCATCCATGTCGGGCATACGCTTATCCAGGATATAAAGATCAGGTACCGTGCTGTGGCCGTGCATGATCGACATCGCCGAGGTCATAGCCGTAACTTCATACCCCGAATTTTGCAGGATCAGTTTAACAGCAAAGAGAATATCAGGGTCATCTTCTACGAGCACTATTTTTTTTCTCATGTACGTTCCCCTTATGACGCCGTTACGTCGTTTACGACCGCGTGTTTTGAAGCGGCAGGAAAAATGAAAACCTTGATCCTTTGCCCGGTTCACTCTCCAGCCAGATTCTGCCACCATGCTGACGAACAATCTCAGCGGATACATACAGGCCGAGACCTAAACCCGACACCCGGTTCCCCGCCGCCTCACTTACCCGGAAGAATCTTTCAAAAATGTGTTGCTGCATTTCCTTATTGATGCCAATTCCAAAATCTTCTACGGTAAAGACATACCCATTATCGTTATGTCGGGTACGTACCACTACTTTATCGGCATCGGGCGAATACTTAACTGCATTTGAAATGAGATTGCTTAACACTTGTGCCAGCCGCGCGCGGTCACCCGACAGCTTGCCCGCGGCCTCCAGTTCAAGCGCGATGGTGTGATGCGGGAAAGCTCGCTGCAGTTCTTCCGCCACCTCCGTAACAAAATCCCCCACGTCAAAAACTTCCGTATCATAATCCATCTGGCCGCTTTGAAGGCGTGCGACATCGAGCAACGTATTGATAAGCCCTGTGAGTTTATCGATCTGGTTGTCGAGGCGTCCCAGCATACCCGCTGTATCATGATCATTTGCTTTCAGGAAGCGTTCCTTCAGAATTTGCGTATAGGCCTTGATGCTCGTTACGGGCGTTTTCAACTCGTGCGAAGCGATACCCATGAAATCATCCTTCTGCTTTTCAAGGTCAATCCGTTCCGTGATATCGATCGCCGTTCCAATGTATCCGGTGAACGAATCGTCCACATAACGGGGAATACATTGCGCAAGCATCCAACGGTACTCGCCGTCGTGCCGCTGCAGCCTGAAGTCTATCCTAAACTCCTTCCGAAGCCGGAATGAATCCTTATACACTTTCGAGAAATTAGCGCTGTCGTCCGGGTGTATGCCGGCGTACCATCCGTTGCCGACCTGCTTTTCCAGGGGTTTTCCTGTGAAAGAGAGCCATGTGCTGTTCAAAAAATTCGTCTGCATTTTTGAATCGCTCATCCAGATCATGACCGGCGCATTATCGATAAGGTGATGAAAGCGCCTTTCGCTTTCCTGCAATACCTCGATGGCCTTTTTCCGATCCGTAATATCGATACTGATTCCGACTACTTTCTCTGGATGACCGCCGGCGTCCAGGTAAGCATTTCCTTTTGACATAATCCAACGTACCGCGCCATCCGGCAGTACCACCCGGAACTCCATGTCAAGCGGAACATTTTCTTCGACCGACCGATGAAGCGTCCTTTTCACATTAGCGCGATCTTCCGGATGCAAATGCTTTATCCATTTGTCGCCGGTCACACCAAACGGCTTGTCACCCATTCCCAGTAACATAGCTTCTTCCTTTGAGCCGGTGAACTCGTTGGCATGGACGTTCCACTGCCACGTGCCAACAAAGCCGCCTTCCAGCGCAAGCTTTAGCTGCTCCTGTGTTTGAAGCAGCGCCTTTTCCGCCTGCCTGTAGCGGGTGATGTCCTCGAACGCAATAACGATTTTCGTGTCATCATTCTCGGCACCGGTATGTGTAAGCTTCTGCGCGTTAACCACCATGGTGCGATTACCGATGAGGGGAAAGTCATGGTTGATTTCGAAGTCCTTAAAAGCAACTTTCTTTGTCATAACGTCGCGCAGTTTCTCGCGCAGAGCAGGGATATCCCACCCACCGTCTTCCAGATCGAAAAGAAACCTGCCTTCGGTTTCCTTCCGGTTCATTTTGAAAAATTGATAGAATGCTTTGTTGGCCGTAAAAATCCGCATCTGAAAATCCAGCACGATCAGGGGACCGCGCATGGTGCCGCCAATCGCATCCGCATAGTCATGTGAACGCTTCAGTTCAGCGATCCGGATCTGGAGCT
Organism: Ohtaekwangia sp.; assembly: GCA_035628815.1. Lineage (GTDB taxonomy): Bacteria > Bacteroidota > Bacteroidia > Cytophagales > Cyclobacteriaceae > Ohtaekwangia. The sequence goes on from DASPJC010000251.1 coordinate 8,815, forward strand.
CTTCATTGATAGTGATCAGCTCTTCGTTGGCCGATTGTACCTCTTCCTTGGAAGTCTCGAGTTCTTCGTTGATACTTTGCAACTCTTCATTGGAAGAAAGGATCTCTTCATTTGCTGATTGCAGTTCTTCCCGCGACGTATCAAAATCGTCCGTAATAGTCCGGATATGTTCACGGGCATCGCGTAAGGCCTGCTCCAGCTTTAATATTTTTGCCGCTTCAGCGCGTTTGCTGTCCCTTCCTTTAACCGGGGTGGCGGCCTTCGGATAATATTCCCTGACGACAATCAGGTAATAGACTGCCTTGGCTGATTTGATTGGACGGATGTCAATGGATACATTTTGACCGGTGGAATCAATATAAATGTCTTCTTTCGAAACGGCTATTTCAGTCTTCATAGACTGGTTGAGCAGGCCTCTCAATTCAAAGATCAGCTCTTCACGGACCATCTTCAATAAATTCAGGCTTGCCTTGCCGGATGCCGGATTCAGAAACGCGGAGGTCACACCGCGAAAGCGAAGGATCTCCATGTCCTTATTGATCAACACGCTGGCGGGGACATAGCGGGAAAGGAGTATTCTATCAGATTCTTTCTCCACATCGGTTTCAGAGTGCGGCGTTGCCTGCCTTTTGCCAAATGAGGCCGGCGTAATGTCAGGGCGAAGCGAAAAATCCAGGCGCTGGGCTACGTTATCGTTTTTCCTTTTGTACACCCGTGCTTCTTTCTCGAGCGGCTTGAATAGTTCGGTGGCGTTCCCGATGCTTTCGGACTTGCCAAGCAACAGGAACCCCGCAGGCTTCAAGGCATAGTGGAATGCCTGCAGTATTTTTTTCTGCGGTCCTTGTTCGAAGTAAATCAGAACATTCTGGCAACTAATCAGGTCGATGCGTGAAAAAGGGGGATCGCTCAGAAGGTTGTGCACTGAAAAAATGCACATCTCGCGGATCGGTTTAATGACCTGGTAATGGTTATTGACCGGGGTGAAGAATTTATTCAGCTGCGCCAGCGGAATATGTTGCACAGCACTTTTCGGATATCCTCCCTGGCGCGCTTTGATGATTGCTTTCTCATCCAGGTCAGTAGAAAAGATGTGAACCGGGATCGAAAGTTTCTTCTTCTGGAGAAACGACGAGAGGCTGATGGCTGTAGAGTATGCTTCCTCGCCGGTTGCGCATCCTGGAATCCAGATCCGGATGGTATCAGTTGATTTCCGTCCTTTTACAAGTTGCGGAAACACATTTTTTTCAAGCGCTTTGTAAAATGCAGGTTCGCGGAAAAAGCTGGTGACGTTAATCAGGAGATCATTATAGAGCGCACTGACTTCTTCCTGGTCCCTGTTGAGGCGCTTCAGATACTTGTCCAGGTGTTCAACCTTGTTCAGCGCCATGCGTCGCAGGATGCGTCGGTAGATGGTCGTGCGCTTGTATTGGGAAAAAAAATCAACATTGTACCGGTTTAGAATTACCGAAAGAATGTTTTTAATATCGGCCGGGTTTAATTCGGGATCCCCGTTATCGGACAAGGTGCTGTACAGATGTTTCACCAGTTGCTCAAGTTCTTTCCCGATCTGGTCAGGCGGCAACACATGATCGGCAAAGCCGGCGAGCTGGGCATGTTCAGACATCTCCGGGTGAATAGCGGTATTATCTTGTACAATGGTGATACCCCCCTCCTGTTTGATCGCCTTCAAACCCAATGTCCCGTCGGATGACGTCCCGGACAAGAGTATTCCGACAGCCTTTTGCCGCGATACGGCAGCGAGGGAAAGGAGAAAATGATCAATTGACAATTTCGGAACCTTTCCCTTCGGCCGAGGCTGCAGGCGGAGGTGCCCGTCTGTAATAACCATGAAGGTATTGGGAGGAATGACGTATACGTGGTCTGGCGCGATTCGCATTTTGTCCTTCACCTTCAATACCGGCATCGCTGTTTCGCGTTGCAGGATCTCGGTTAACTGACTATCATATCCTGGTGAAAGATGATGAACGAAAACATAGGCAAGACCCAAATTGGGTGGAAGGTTCTTCAACAATAATGATGAAGCTTGTAATCCTCCGGCAGAGGCGCCTATCCCCACGATCGGGAATGAAGCTGCACCTGCGTTACTGCCACCTGTTTTTTTTACCGTTGCAATGGATCTCTTCTTTGCAGTTTTCTTAACGGGCCGTTTCTTCATAGTCTCCTTAAACAGCATACAATATACTCCACTTTCGAACAAACCATCCGAAAGGCACCATTTTATAATCCTATACTCCTATGAAAAATAAGTATGTCATTGTCATCGGCGCGTCGGCCGGTGGTACGGTAGTCCTACCCGATTTATTGCGGCAGCTGACGGCGATCATGGACTTTCCGATCTTCGTAGTCCTACATCTCACGCGTCGGTCCATAGGAGAACTTATTGTGAAGCGGCTGCAGAAAAACACAGCGTTCACCTGCACCATTCCCCGTCATCGCGAGGAGATCAAGGCCAGGCATGTCTACCTTGCGCCACCTGATCACCACATGATGGTCAAAAAGGATCAGATCATGATCAGTCACGGGCCAATGGAAAACCGTTACCGGCCATCGGTTGATACATTGTTCCGATCGGCGGCAGCACATTTCGGGCAACGTGTAATCGGCATTGTGCTTTCGGGTATGCTTGAGGATGGCGCAGCGGGCATGGCAGCGATACGAAGGTCTGGCGGGATTTGTGTCGTCCAGGATCCCAACGAGGCACAGTATCCCGATATGCCACAGGCGGTGCTCAGTGGGTTAAAGCCCGATGTTATGATGCCCACGAAGGAAATAGCGCCCGCCATCGATAAACTTATCAGCAAGCGGAAGATAAAAAAAGCCCGGGTACCGGAGGATATAATTAGAGAAGCAGAAATCGCGGAAAAGGTTTATGTAGGGATCGACCGTGTGGAAGGTCTTGGTGAACCCAGCGTATTCAGCTGCCCGGATTGCGGCGGGCGTTTATGGGAAATCGATCATAACGGTGTCTCCGGCTATCG
>DASPJC010000252.1:0-6624 GCA_035628815.1 Ohtaekwangia sp.
ACATTATGATTTTCGCTGATGTTGTAATTCACCCCGGCCTTGATGGTGCCCCCGGAAAAAGCTTCCCAATCAGACGCCTGTTCCGCCGGCTCATAGAGAAAATAGTCGATGCGCTGGAATGACTGGTTGGAGTAAGAACCGGAGACAAAGGCCGAAAGATTGTCTTTACTGTATTCAAGCTGCGCAAAGAGTCCCAGCCATTTCACGAGGCCATCGTTGTAGTAATCGATCTTGTCGCCGTCGTTTCCTTCACCTGTCACATACTTAACCGGGTTGTTGATATCATCGTCGTCAAAAAATGCCGCCAGTCCCAGCAAATTCTCTACTCTCCGGTAGTGCATTCCTTTATAGTACCGTGCGTCTAACCCGCCCGTTAATGTAAAACTGTCATCGATTTCATGGGTCAGCGTGGAAAGGATACCATACCAGTCGTGTTCGTTCATCGACGAACGGCGTATAAAACCACTTCCGGGATTGGAATTAACCCCGACATAAGACCCGTTAAAGCCACCGCCGTCGTCCCACGGAACATTGTCCGCACCAAAATCGGGGACGCTGCCGCCGGTATTCCAATTGATGATATCATCCCATCGCACGGTGCCTTCTTCATTCCTGAATTGTGGTGAGGTTCTGAAGGCACCATTGATCCGCCCGAGGTCACCCGTTCCGCCCCCGCGGCCAATCGACACATATGCCGATGTCGCCAGTTCCGTTCTGTCGGAAATGCTCCAGTAGTGATTGATGAAGATTTTCGGTTTGTGATAAAAATTCTTCTGCCATGAGAATTCATCACCACTTTTTTCTCCCCACTGCGGATTATACCGTATTCCCTTTTCTTCGAACGTTTCAATAGTGACGCCGTCAAACGCTCCCAGCGTCCGCTGGTTATGCCACTGTGGTGCACCCAGCGCCGTAAGATGCAGCGAGTGTTTTTCGTTAATTTTTTTTGCGATCGAAGCAAAGTACGAATACGCGCTGAAGGCGGTGCCGTCCACGTAACCATCGCCAACGGTTCGTGTAGCCTGCAGGGTAAAGGCCCAACCCTTTTCAGAAAGGCCTGAAGAAAACACCGCACCGTATTTGAGATAACCATCGTTTCCCACCGCCAGCGATACCGATCCGCCTCGCTCCATCTGTGTGGCATTGGTAACAATATTAATGTTGCCGCCCACTGAAGAAACAGCAAGTTTGGATGCACTCAATCCGCGTTGTATCTGGAGTGAACTGGTTACATCCGTCAGCCCCGCCCAGTTGGACCAGTATACCCAGCCATTCTCCATATCATTCACAGGAATACCGTTGATCATCACCGCTGTATTGCGTTGATCGAATCCACGAACATTGATACGCGAATCGCCGAAGCCTCCACCCTGCTTGGTCACATACACCGATGGCGTGCTCCGCAATATTTCAGGAAATTCCTGGTTCCCGACACGGGCTTCGATCATCGCACCCTTCACCGTCGAGACCGCGACCGGCGTTTTCCGGTCTATTGCCACAGAAGCTATCACACTGACTTCCTCCAGCCCGATGGCCTGGCTCCCGATCCTTATGACGCCTGCTGCCGATATTTTTTCAGCGGAAACATTGACGCGGATATCCCGGGCGTTGTAGCCGATAAACGAGATGGACAGCGTCTGCGTACCGACGGGCACAGCTTCGAGCAGAAAATTTCCTTCAAGATCAGTTGTGGTGCCAACCGTAGTTCCCTTCAGCATGACGCTGGCGCCAACAACAACGTCGCCGGTTTCATCATCCTGAACTGTTCCCTTAACAGAACCATTTTGCGCAAATGCCATCGGAATGAACATCAAAAGCATTCCGGTCAGTGAAAAAAATCCGCGTAAAGTTTTTTGCATAAGCTCGGGTGGATTTGGTTATTCAGCGCATCAAAATTACCTGAACCGTCAGAATAAAACTTTAAAGCATCTTTAATTCTTTCACCCAAATGTTTACAATAAGGTAACACTCCCGGGTACTACCATCTGTAAAATACCATTCGAAAAAGTTAAATAAGAACAGCATCTTTATACTATTGATGAATCAAACGATTGCAACAGAATGATCAGGACTTTCAGTCTTTTATTGCTCCTTGTACTATCCCGGTATGGCGATGCGCAGCCCGATCTTCGGTATTACCTGCCCGATGGCGTGACGTATGATCCGGCCATCCCCACTCCCGCTTCTGTTATCGGGCACGAGGTTGGCGAATGGCATGTGTCGCATGACAGGCTGGTGCAGTACATGCATGCACTAGACGAGGCTTCCGATCGCATCACACTCGAAGTAACAGGCTATACCCATGAAGCCCGGCCGCTGCTGGTACTCTACATCACCTCACCGGGAAATCACGCACGGCTTGAAGCCATCCGCGAACAACACCTTCAGCTCACAGACCAGGCAACATCGGCGGCGGACATTCAAAAAATGCCTGTGGTGTTTTACATGGGCTTCAGCGTTCACGGCAACGAATCGAGTGGCGTAAACGCGGCCCTGCTTACGGCTTACCACCTGGCCGCCGCGCAGGGCGAAGAAATCGAGGATTACCTGGCCCATACGGTAGTGCTTTTCGATCCCTGTTTCAATCCTGATGGCATACAGCGCTTCAGCACCTGGGTGAACTCAAGGAAAAGCAAAATGACATCGCCTGATCCGAACGACACTGAACACCATGAGGCATGGCCCGGCGGACGCTTCAACCACTATTGGTTTGACCTTAACCGTGACTGGCTTGTTGCACAGCATCCCGAATCACAAGCGCGCCTGAAAACCTTCCACCGATGGAAGCCGAACCTGCTGACCGATCACCATGAGATGGGAACGAATGCTACTTTCTTTTTTCAGCCGGGTGTCCCTTCGCGCAGCCATCCCCTTACGCCGGCAAAAAACCAGGAGCTCACCCGGCGCATGGGTTTGTTTCATGCAAAGGCGCTCGATGAACTTGGCTCATTTTATTATACCCAGGAAACGTTCGATGATTTCTACTACGGCAAGGGCTCCACGTTCCCCGACATCCAGGGAGCCGTCGGCATTCTGTTCGAACAAGCGAGCGCACGGGGTCATGCGCAGGAGAGCGTGAATGGTATTGTACGGTTTGAGTTTACAATCCGTAACCAGTTTGTTACCACGCTGAGCTCGCTGACAGCAGCGAACGCACTGCGCGAAGATCTGCTGGCCTATCAGCGTCAGTTTTTCAGAGACGCTGCCGCAGAGGCCTCAAAGGATCCGATCCGGACAATCATCTTCGGCGCCAGCAAAGACAAGGCGCGGGCATTCCTCCTGGCTCAGGTGATCGCACGACAGGACATCGAAATGTTTACACCCAACGCCACGCTGACGGTGAACGGAAAAACTTTCGATCCGGGCTCGAGTTATCTGGTTCCCCTGAATCAACAGCAATACAGGCTCATCAAAAGCATGTTTGAAAAACGTACGCGCTTCGAAGACAGCGCTTTCTATGATATTTCTACCTGGACTTTACCGCTCGCATTCGGACTTGATTATGAGGAGTTAAAGACACCCATCGCCGGGAAACAGATCGACTCACTGAAATTTCCGCAGGGCAAACGGATCGGAAGCAAGAGCGACTATGCTTATGTTTTTGAAACGCATGGCTTCTACGCACCACGGGCCATCTACCGCCTTTTGCACCAGGGGTTGCGTTTGAAAGTGGCCAGTAATCCCTTTTACCACCCGGATGGAAAAAAATTTGAGCGCGGCAGTATTCTCATACCGATCGCAGACCAGGACCGCAGCGCAAATCAGATCGAATACCTGATCGACGAGATCACACGCGAGGATGGGATCGACGTCCATGCGTTCAATACAGGATTGGATTACCGCGGGAGCAGTCTGGGGAGCAACGCTTTCATGGCTTTGCGTAAACCGGAGATCGCGATGGTCGTCGGTGATGGCATCGCCCCGACGGATGCCGGCGAAATATGGCACCTTCTGGATACCCGCTTCAACATCCCGGTGACATTGATTACGGTTGACGTGTTCAATCGCGCGAACCTGAATAAATACAACACCCTGATTCTGTCGCCGTGGCAGGGCGCCGTAAATTTTTCAGAAAGTATGAAAGAGAAACTGAAGACGTGGGTACAAAACGGTGGGGTCGTCATCGGGCTTGAAAGCGCATTGAACTGGCTTAACGCATCAGGGCTGGGCAAATTCGATATGAAAAAAACAGATGACAGCCAGGCGGGCAGCACGGCGGCGGTGTCGCGGGCTTATGCTGATATGGAAGCTTTCAAGCGCGCCCAGGTTACAAGTGGCGTGATTTTGGAGGCCGCGGCGGATCTCACGCACCCCCTATTGTACGGTTATGATAACAACCGGCTTCCCATATTCAAGTCCAACAACCTTTGCATGGAAAAGGCTGCAAGTGCATACGGTAATCCCCTTGTCATCAGCAATTCCCCGCTCGTGAGCGGATACATTTCGCGTGCGAATATGAATAATGTGAAAAACAGCGCCGTGGCGGGCGTTTCTGCTTTGGGTACCGGCCGTGTTATCGGTTTTACGGAGAATCTTTGCTTCCGGGCTTTCTGGCTGGGTACAAGCAAGATGTTGACCAATGCGATCTTTTACGGGCCGCTGATCCATCCTGCGTCCTGCCGGTAATGTTCAAACATGCTTTGAGATCAATCGCATAGCGGGATCCGGTGTTCTGATAGTTCCGTAGATTTTTTAATCTTGCAACGGAGACTACAATCATGATCGCTTTCCTTAAAGGAAGACTGGTTCACCGCGACCCTGCCCACGTTATTATTGACGTCAATGGTGTTGGTTACCTGGTCAATATTTCCCTGCAAACTTTCTCGGATATAAAGGAACAGGAGAATATCATGCTTTTTACACACCTGGCGATCCGGGAGGATGCACACATCCTGTTTGGGTTCAGTACGGAGACCGAGAAAAAACTTTTTCAGCAGCTGATTTCCGTCAATGGCGTGGGACCCGGTACCGCGGTCGTTATGCTGTCGTACATGAACAGCAATGAATTAAAATCCGCCATCGTCCGGGAAGATGCCGGTGCGTTACAGGCTATCAAAGGTATCGGGGGCAAAACAGCACAGCGCGTGATTATCGAACTGAAGGACAAACTTAAGAAGGAGAGTTGGGACGAGGCACAACCGGTAATTTCATCGGCGCCTCACAATACCTTGCGCCGCGAGGCGTTATCTGCTTTGCTCACACTGGGTCTACCCAAAGCATCAGCCGAGAAAAGTGTGGATGCCGTTCTGAAAAAATCCGGAAATACCATTACCTTAGAAGATTTAGTAAAGCAAGCTCTTAAAAATACTTGACGAAGCCTTCAGGTACTGGCGCAAATCATGTCGCTTCTGGCATGCGCGCAAAAAATTCCGTGAAGCGGTGAATGGATTAATCAGAACATTTTATAATTGACATTTAAACTCCAGGGTACGTTTGACGCTTTTACTACCGAAGAATCCGATTACGCTGACGCTAGGCCGGCTGTTAGTGGCATGGTTCGGATTGTTGTGTATTCCCGACGAAAGTTTTGCCCAACGCCAGGATACTGCGCGCGTGTCACAGGATACCACGGGTAACAGACCGTACGTACCCAGCCGGAGACCTACTTTCAGGCCCACCGACCGTTATGGTGATCCTTTTTCGAATACGCCCAGCGAATCTCCGCTGTTCCTGAAAGATCCCAACAGGCTCAAGCTCGATGTCGAGATCGACACTTCGCTGAACTATACCATTTACGAAAAGATAGGCGACGTCAACTACCGCCCCGCGTCCAGTATGTCGTTCGAGGAGTTCAAACAATATCAGGATCGCCAGATATTAAAAAGCTACTGGCAGGGGCGTTCGCGCGCACAGGACGGCGAGAGTCCCGTGAGCGGGCGGGGTTTCATTCCCAAGATCTTTGTCAGTCCCATCCTCGACCGGATCTTCGGCGGAAGTTATGTGGAGCTCGTTCCACGCGGTTTCGTTACACTTGACTTCGGTGCCTCTTTCCAGCGGATCAATAATCCCAACATCCCGATCCGCCAGCAACGCAACGGCGGCTTTGAGTTCGACCAGCAGATCAATATGAGTGTCGTCGGAAAAGTGGGAGAAAAACTCGCCGTGACAGCCAACTTCGACAACAACAACTCCTTCGACTTCCAGAACAACATGAAAGTTGAGTACACCGGTTATAAGGAAGACATCCTTCAAAAGCTGGAGATCGGTAACGTAAGCCTGCCCCTGAACAATACGTTGATCCAGGGCGCGCAGAACCTGTTTGGAATCAAGGCGAAACTGCAGTTTGGCAAGCTGGATGTAACGGCGATCGCTACCACGCAGCGCGGCAAGACGTCTTCCATCGATATCGGGGGCGGTGGTCCCGGCGGCGCTGGTCAGGGCCGGCCATTCGACATCATTGCATCCAACTACGACGACAACCGTCACTTTTTCCTCGGCCACTTTTTCCGCGACAACTATGAACGCTGGCTGGCCAACCTTCCGCAGATCTTTTCCGGTGTCAATATCACCCGGGTGGAAGTTTATGTCGTCAACCGCACCACCGATACCCAAACGCTGCGAAATGTCGTAGGCTTCATGGATCTTGGCGAACCGAGAAGGATTTATAATTCCAGGGTGGTACCG
>DASPJC010000253.1:0-2993 GCA_035628815.1 Ohtaekwangia sp.
CGTTCCGCTATACTGTACAAACAGGGAGTCCGCCCCGGCGCTAATGTTTACGTCGCGGTAACGCGCCTGTAGTGCCTTCGATCCGCTCTTCGCGATAGCCTCCGAAAACTCGATACTTATTTCAGGAGAAAGTGTTTCGTCTTCGAGTTTTTTCATCAGCTGTTCCAGTACTGGTAATGTGCTTTTTGACGGAAGACCCGCCAGGGTGGTGAGGGCGGCTTGTTTTTCGGCGGTCGTTCTCGTATTGATAACCATCGCAAGCAACGTCGTCATCTCATCGTCTGACATTCCGGCGCTCGCCAAAAGATCCAGGGCTGCTACCCGTACCGTTATGTCCTTGTCAGCCAGCCCCTGTTTAACGGCGGCGCTTAACTGGCTATCCTTTAACGCGGCGAACGCCTGAAGAGCCTCAAGCCTTACCGCAGGTACCTTGTCTGTCCTAAGCCTTGTAAACAACACTTCTGAAATATTGTCCGGCTTCAATTTACTGATGGCTTTCACGGCTTGTATGCGCACTTCACTATTGCCATGGGCCGACAGTTTGATCAACGCATCGCGAGAAGAAGCCCGGACCTTTGACGGGTCCCTTTCGATAACTCCCCGGTACGTTCCATCGACGCGGTCAACGACCGACGGCTTCGCCCAGGTACTGAGTGCTGCAATGGCTTCGTTGCGCATGGCTACAGGTACATCTTCCCGCTGTGCAAAAGTGATGAGGTTCTGCATCGCCCTTTCGCTTCCTACCTCCAGGTTAGCGTTGATAGAACGCCGCAACAAGGGCTCATTTTTGAACTTCGTGGTCAGCAAAATATCGCCGAGCGCGGGAAGCGCAGGAGTGATATTCAGGTCGTCATTGATTGCCCGTGCCGCCTCGGTAACAATATATTCATCGCTGTCGTTCAGGAACTGTGCTACGCCGGCATCACCCATTCTTCTGAGCGTGACTACCGCCGCCATTCTGACGGCCCGTGAGGGATCTTTTGAAAGCGCTGTTACCGGCGATGCTTTTCCTATCCGCGCGAGGGCCAGACTGCCGCTGTGCCGCAGGTAAAGGTCACGGTCATCATTCTCCCGAAGCATGGTGATGATGGATTCGGTCGCCGGTTCATATGCAATTCGTCCCAATGCCTCGGCAGCGAAGAAACGGCTACGGCTGTTCGGGTCTTTTAGCAGGGGTAACAGTGCGTCGCCTGCATTTTTATATCTGATATCACCCAACCAACGTGCAGCCTGGGCGCGTATTTCCGGGTCCTGGTCTTTCAGCAACGGGAGCAACAACGGCGCGCAGTTCATCTTTTGCCGCGCAAGCTGACTGATGCCCCAGATAGCATGAATACGGGCGAACTGATCACGGTCAGCGTTGATATTTTTTTTGAAGATCTCCAATCCCTCGTCTTTCCGGCTCACCAGTTCGAATTGCGCTTTCTGGCGTACGCGCTTGTCTTCGTGTTTCAGCAACGTACTGAGTTTCGATGCATCGTAATCCTTAAAGTCGTCGGCGAGCAACGTTTGCGTTTCTTTCCGAATCGCCGTATTGCTGTCTTCAACATCCAGCTTCCATATCCTGCCGAAATTTTTCGTGTCCCATCCTTCTATCCAGTCGGCCATGTACAATGCACCGTCGGGACCAAAATCAATACCCGTCGCCAGCACACCCCGCAAAATGTTACGGTACTCGCCCAGCGTGAAAGAAGCACCGCTCGGCTTCAGCTTGAAAGCATGGATGCCTGAACGCGTCGGGTTGCCTACAAACTCGCCCACAAAAAAAGTATTCTTCCATGCCGGACCTAAAGCCGTTCCGGGGTTGTACAGCATTCCCGTCGGGCCACTGACATAATTGGCGATGGGCGGAATAAAATAGGCGGCCTGACCTTCAAAACGCGGCAGGTACATTTTCTCTTCCATCCACACTTTGTATTTGTTGTTCTCCGGATCACGGTATTTCCCGAATTGCCAGTTGATGCGCCAGCCAATATCCGCCCCGTTGACAACGTAGACCAATCGTTCCATTTCACCCGGGTGATCACCATCGTTATCTTCCGTGATCAGGTTGCCATAGTCATCAAACACAAATTCATGTGTATTCCTGTTGCCATAGGCAAACACTTCGAAATCACTCCCGTCCGGGTTCGCCCTGACGATCACGCCGGTATTCGGATATCGCCATTCCCGGCCATCAGCATCCTTACCGGAAAATCCAAGATCGCCGATCTGCCAGTAAAGCCGTCCATCGGGTCCGACTTCAAGTCCTGACATGCCGTGCCCGCCAAAACCTACGTGCACACCATAGCCGTATGAAATAGACGTTTTCTTTTCATACATACCATCCCCGTCTTCATCTTTCAACCGCCACATGTCTGGCGACACGCCGATAAACAAATCGTCATTGTGTGTGAGGATCGCACCGGCGACGTCCGTGATCTCGGTGTTGAAATCCCGTAATATCATCTGTGAAAAATCGGCAATACCATCGCCTGACCGATCTTCCAGCCTGTAGACTTCCTCTTTCTCGACCGTGAGATCACGCCAGTCATGACTTCCATCTTTGTTGAGGTCGGCAAGCCACGCGTTGTGCTCGCTTTTTTCCGGCGACAAAACATCTTTTAAAAAATCGCTGCGTTCTTCCGGTGTGGTGAGTCTGATCGATCCGATCTCCCAGTCCTGGTGACCGCGAATATCAAATTCGGAATGCTTTTGACGGTTCGTTCGTGTATAATATAACTTTCCCTTGTCATCAATATGAATAGACACCGGGTCAGCTACCAGGGAATCGGTTGCCCAGATCCGCAACGTCAGACCCTCCGCCAGTTCCGTTGTAACGGAGGATTCGATCGATTTCGCAGTGGCGGCGGCTTCCGCCGGATCGATTTTATAGATATGTTCTTCAGGTGCCTGCCGATCACAGCCGGCTAACAAAAAAACAGACAATAGAGCACTGCATATATTCCGCGTGGGAAAAGTCTCAGAGGGGTGGGCGCTGTTTTGCATATTCA
>DASPJC010000254.1:0-8773 GCA_035628815.1 Ohtaekwangia sp.
TTTCAGCCGCCATTCCTTTTCCCCATATCCCCGCCACGTATGGTAATCGTCCGACGATCCAACACCGCGATCCTTCGACAGGTCTTCCTTCCTTCTATAAGGAAGTAGCGGTTGTTGCGCACATGGTTTCGACCGACTCCCTGGTAAGCGAAACGATTGACCTGTCCCGCCACCGCGATGCGAAGGGCAGGATCCGGTGGAGCGTGCCTGCCGGAAAATGGCGGATCATCCGCTATGTATGTGCACCCACAGGCCAACCGTTAGCGCTCCCCAGTCCCAACTCGAAAGGCCTGATGCTCGACCATTTCAGTGCCGAAGCGCAGCGTCATAATATGGCTTACATTTTCGAACGACTGCTTCCGGTTACAGGTTCTTTGAAGGATCGTTCCTTAAAATACCTGTATGCCGATAGCTATGAGGTCAATTCAGCAGTATGGACCCCGTTGTTCCCGGAAGAATTCAAAAAACGCAACGGTTACAGTGTCGAAGAATTCCTTCCCGTGCTCGATGGTTTCCTGGTCAAAAACCGTATGGCCAGCGATCGTTTCCTTTTTGATTTCAATAAAACGCTTTCCGACCTCATCATCGAAAATCACTACAAGCTGGGAAGAGCGATTTGCGAAACGCATGGTATCGGTTTTTACGCCGAGGCCGGTGGTCCCGGACAACCCATTCACAATGTCCCTTTCGAAGATTTGAAAGCGCTCGGTTCGCTGACCGTCCCGCGGGGTGAATTCTGGAATAAACATCCGCAGCTGAACCTGCTGCAGGTGATCAAGGGTATTTCCAGCGCCGCGCATATTTACGATCAGACCTTCGTGGAAGCCGAATCGTTCACCAGCGTGTGGCTGTGGCAGGAGGGACCGGATGAGCTGAAGCCATTGGCGGACCGTGCCATGTGCGAGGGACTAAACAGGTTCGTCTACCACACCTTCCCGCATACGCCGCGCGAGTCGGGTTTCCCGGGATGGGTTTATAATTTCGGAACACTCATCAATACCACGAACGGATGGTGGCCAAAGTCGCAGGGATTTCATGAATACCTCGCGCGCTGCAGTTATCTCTTGCAGCAGGGACACTTCCGGGGTGACGTTGCTTTTTACTATGGCGACGAAGCGCCGAATTTTGTGTCACCGAAATCGATTCTCCCGACACTGGGCGCCGGATACGACTACGATGTCATTAATACTGAGGCGATCGTTCATAAAATGCAGGTGAAGGACGGTAAAATCTATCTGCCACACGGACAGTATTATGAAGTGTTGGTGTTGCCACACGTCCGCAAAATGAATCTGCAGGTACTCGAAAAACTTGAAAAGCTTGTTGCCGACGGCGCGACCATCATCGGTCCTAGACCTGAGTCTACCTATCGTTTCCAGGATTTTGAAACTCAGGATAAGCAACTGAAAGATCTCGCGCATAAAATGTGGGGTGCCTGTGACAGCATTCGCATTCAGGAGCAAACGTACGGAAAAGGAAAGATCGTCTGGGGCAAGACTGTGCGGGAGGTGTTGCGTGACAAAGGTGTCGGGCCGGATCTGGACGTTGCGGCAGGTGGTCACCTGGATTTCATACACCGTAGCACGGGCAGCGAAGAGATATATTTTATCCGGAATGTTGAAAATAAACCGCTAACGCTGCCCGTGACATTCCGGGTCTCCGGGATGGTGCCGGAGCTATGGGACCCTAACACGGGCGAGACTATAACGATACGGTCATATCAGGCGCACGCTGAAGGTACTCAGATGCCGTTATCACTGGAGGGCTATGGGTCTTGCTTCATCGTATTCCGTAAGGCGGCGAACCCGGAAAATGTCTCCGCCCTGAAGTTGAATGATCACGACCTGTTCTCAACGGCGACAAACACGGTTGACTTGCGTCATGCCGGTAAAGGGTTACTGTCTACGTCGGCCGGAACCTGGCACTGGACTGCCGGTGGCAGACAAAATTCCAGGACGGTAAACCTCCCTGCCGCCATTGCATGCGAAGGCCCGTGGGATCTTCGCTTTGATCAGGCGGGAGCAACCAAAGGCCGCATGACACGCGCACGTTTCGAAAAGCTGTCGCCGTTGAACGAATCCGTAGACGAGAATATTCGTTACTTCTCCGGTCGCGTCGCCTATCACCACACGTTTGACGTGGCAGCCGCTGCGTTGGACAAAGGTTTTACCTTGTTGCTTGAACTTGGTGCTGTAAAAGAAATTGCGGAGGTGTTCGTTAACGGCAGGTCTATGGGAACTGTGTGGCACGCGCCGTTCCAGGTTGACATTACGGAGGCGGTCCAACCCGGAAAAAATACCCTCGTGGTAGAGGTTGTCAATACCATCAACAACGGTCTGATCGGCGACGCGCGGTTGCCGGAATCTTACCGGCATATGCAAAGCAATATCAACAAACTCCCGAATGCATGGATGAACCCGTTTGCGGAAGCGCCGCTGAAACCGGCAGGCCTTATCGGACCAGTGCGGATACGGTTCGCTGCCACCATCATTCCTGCGGTCGAATAGAACAGGTTTTATATCTTTTGTTGAAAAAAGCTGCACCTTATGTTTACTGAAGGGATAGTAATGGATACATATATAACCGGTAGTATGGCCATGGGTTGTTTCTGCCGTGTTAGGTTAACCTGAAACGCTGTTCTATATGATTGCAATGCGAAGATGCTTTATCTTTTTTCTCAGTGTCCTTTTAACGCAGGCCACTGCCCAGGAGAAGACCCGCTTCGGCCCCGATACAGGCGTGTATAGCAAAATGCTGGACGATCTCGAAAGGATGATGTTCCGCGATGTAGAAATGAAGGTCGATACGTTAGGCGGAAAGCAGCGGACGATTTTTGTACCCTGGATACGCGATCACGTCCATGTGATGAAGGCTATGAAGTTCCTTCATCCGGACATGACGAGTTTCATCGAGTTCTACCTGGAAAATCAAACTCCGGAAGGCATTTACTTTGATTATTATTATCCCCTGGCAAACAACGGCATTGGTGCGCGGAGAAAGATATTCGACCAGCGTTACTGGAAGATCTTTCCGGATGAAAAGATCGAAATGCACCGGCTGCCCGTCGAAGCGGATCTTGAGTACCTGCTGGTAGAAGGCGTCTATGCGGTATGGCAATCGACCGGAGACATTGCCTTCGTGAAAAAATGGCTACCGTCCCTGGTACGTGGTATGCAGTATTCCATGACCGATCCCTTGCGCTGGTCCGATAAGTACCAGCTGGTAAAGCGGGGTTATACGCTGGATACCTGGGACTTTATGCAACTGCCGGCATCGCGGGAAGAATATATCCGCAGCGGCGGCGATGTACAGAAGGGAATTTTTAATATTGACGAGCACACCCCGATGGGCATCATGCACGGTGACAACAGCGGAATGTATGCGGCCTGCAATCAGTTGTCGGTTATGTTTCGCGAAGCGGGAGATCAGTCCGAAGCTGCTGCATGGAAGGCGAAGGCGGCCCGGTTTCGCGAACGCACCAATACATTGTGCTGGAACGGAAAATTTTATGCGCACTTTATTGAAGATGATCCTCAGCCGGCTTACCTGAAAATGGATCAGCGCAATACCTTAAGCCTGTCTAATCCATACGATATCAACCGCGGCCTTCCGACACAAGCCATGGCACAGTCGATTATACAAACCTACAAGACGCTGAAGGAAACCAATAAGGCGAATTCCTTTGCTGAATGGTATGGTATTTACCCGGCGGTACAGCCACACTTTGCCGACTATCTGCCGGGGTCGTATATGAATGGCGGTGTCAATACCATTGTCGCCGGCGAACTGGCGAAGGCCGCCTTCCAGCATGGTTTCGAAGCGTATGGTGTCGATATTCTGAGGCGTATCATGCAACTGATCGATCAACATGATGGAAAATTACCGGTGGCCTATACGCCAGCCGGAAAGGTGGATGAAGGTATACCCGACAACTGGGGACAAGCTGCCGTCTACAGCGCCATGATAGAAGGCCTGGCCGGAGTCGTTGACAACGGTACGCAGTTCCTGGACCTGGAAATCTCTCCGCGGTGGATGGCGGCGGGAGAAGACCGCGCTTCAGTAACGGTAGCCTATGGGCCCACCGGTTCTTCGATACAGTACGATTACCATCACGACGCTGCAAACAAAACAATCTCGCTTACAGTACAGGGGAAAATGAGCAACGGCAAGGTACGCCTGCTTCTTCCCCCGCACGTCACTACCGCAACGGCGCAAGTTAACGGGAAGGCAGTCCCGGCACCCATTGAGAAAGTGAACGGGAGTTTTTACATTGTCGCCGGCGGCTTGAAGGGGTTCGTGAAAGTGGAAGCCAAATATTAATTGATTATGATCAAAGGTGTGTTGCGTTTACTTGTATTCGTCTTTTTTTCCGTGCATGCCGTCGAGGCACAGGTGTCGCCACTGAGTATCGGAAAGCTTACCGTTGAATACCGGGAAAATCCGCTCGGCATCGACGAGCAGAACCCCGCGTTCAGCTGGACATTGGTTTCTGGCGCAAGATCCCAGTTTCAATCGGCATTTGAAATTATTGTCAGTGACAACGCCGCCGACATTGCCCGTTTGAAGGGTAATGTATGGCAGCCCGGCAAATTACTGTCCGGCGAAAATATCCAGCGCCGTTATGATGGCGCGCCGCTGAAACCCTTCACGCGCTACTATTGGCGTGTAAAAGTTTATGATCAACGGGGTTTACCATCGTCATGGAGCCCGGCAGCCTGGTTTGAAACGGCCATGCTGGACACCCCCTGGAAATCCAAATGGATAAGCGATGGTAGCGTTGATCCGGCGCGTGACGAAGATCATTATAAACCGGACCCCATGCCGTTGTTTCGGAAGGCTTTTACACCGCGCAAGTCAATCGCTTCTGCGCGGCTATACATTTCCGGTGTTGGTTATTACGAAGCTTACCTTAATGGAAAGAAAATAAGTGATAATGTTCTTGATCCCGGATGGACCACCTACAGGCAACAGGTGTTGTATGTTGTACACGACATCACGCCGATGTTGCGCAAGGGCGGGAATGTAGCCGGTATTATGCTCGGCAACGGCTGGTGGCATCCGTTGCCGATGAAAATTTTCGGAAGGATCGATCTGCGGGACTTCCAGGAAACAGGCAGACCCTGCGTCAAAGCGGAAATGCACCTTCACTATAGCGATGGGTCCACCGAAATAATTGGTACAGACGAAACCTGGCAAACCGCTCCGGGACCTGTGATCCGCAACAACGTATACCTCGGCGAACACTATGACGCCCGACTGGAGGTTGCGGATTGGAACAGCAGCAAAGCACCCCGTGGGGACTGGAAGAATGCCGTTGTTACAAACGGTCCGTCAGGCCTGCTTACCGTGCAGATGCAACCGCCTGTCACGGTGCAGAAAATTGTAAAGCCTATCCGCATCACCCAACCGCGCCCGGATACTTTTATCGTCGATATGGGCGAGAACTTTGCCGGCGTCGCGCGCATAAAAGTAAAGGGACCCGCCGGGCGAAAAATTACACTGCGCTATGGGGAAGACATCCATAAGAATGGTACGTTGAATTTTCTGACCGCCGTTGCTACACAGATAAAAAAAGGAGGCATTCGCGGTGGACCCGGTGCGCCCGAAACCGCATGGCAGGAAGATAGCTATACCCTGAAGGGCACCGGCGTGGAATCCTGGTCGCCAAAATTCACGTTTCATGCGATGCGCTACGTTGAGGTAACAGGATGGCCTGGTAGCCCAACCGTTAGTGATATCGAAGGCGTGGCCTTATCAGCCGCGCTGGAGCAGGATGGCGAATTTTCCTGTTCAAACGGGATGTTCAACCAACTCGACGGGGTGATCCGCCGCACGTTTCTCAGCAATGTGTTCAGCGTGCAATCCGATTGCCCGGGTCGGGAGAAGATGGGCTATGGCGCCGACATGGTGGTAACCGCCGAGGCGTTCATGTATAATTTCAATATGTCAAACTTCTACCGGAAGGCAGTCCGCGATTTTGCGAACGAGCAACAACCCGATGGCGGCATTACCGAAATGGCACCTTATATGGGTATTGCAGACCGCGGGTACGGCGGCGAATCCGGGCCGCTGGGATGGACCCTCGCGTTCCCCTTCCTCCAGCAGAAGCTCTACGAATTTTATGGTGACAAGCGCATCATAGAAACGCATTACGACGCCTTTGCGAAACAAATGGACTTCCTTCGCGCAAAAGCAGTCGGCGGATTGTTTCACTGGGATATCGGGGACCATGAAGCACTTGATCCAAGGGCCGAAGCGTTCTCCGCCGCTTCGTTTTATTATCATCATGCCCGGCTGGCCTCATCCTTCGCCGGGATTCTCGACAAAAGGGACGATTCGGTGAAGTATCAAAGACTGGCTGATAATATCAAGCGCCTCATCGTGCGGAAGTATCTCGTCCCGGGGACCGGCCGGTTTGATAATGCGACACAAAGTGCCCAGGTCTTTGCGCTGTGGTACGACCTTTCGCCTGAAGAAGAAGCTACGTTCAAGGTACTGACGGACGAATTCGAACGCCATCGGTGGCATGTATCGTCGGGAATCTATGGCGTGAAAATGATGTTTGACGTATTGCGTGAGAAGAATAAGAATGATCTTGCATATCGCATTGCGAATCAGCGGGACTTTCCGGGTTGGGGATACATGCTGGAAAATGGCGCAACAACGCTGTGGGAATCGTGGGAGTATCCCGAGAACTTTCCGTCGCAGAATCACCCGATGTTCGGTTCGATCAGCGAGTGGTTTTACCGTTCCCTGCTGGGAATAAATCCCGCCGCGCCCGGATTCAGCAAGGTTATCATCAAACCTCAGCCTGCCGGTGATCTTACCTGGGCGAAAGGAAGTTATCATA
Source organism: Ohtaekwangia sp. (assembly GCA_035628815.1). Lineage (GTDB taxonomy): Bacteria > Bacteroidota > Bacteroidia > Cytophagales > Cyclobacteriaceae > Ohtaekwangia. The sequence continues at coordinate 6,851 of DASPJC010000254.1, forward strand.
CAGTACGGGGAAAGATTTCGAGTGACTGGAAAATCCAGGATAAGGAATTTGTTTTCAAAGTAAGCATTCCGGGAAATACCACGGCCGTGATCTATATCCCATCGAAAGATGGTGTCATCACGGAGGATGGCAAACCTGTATCTACGGATCATCACGAGCAGGGGTATGCGATCGTTGAAGTGGGCTCGGGTAACTATACCTTTAAATCCGGAATCTGAAATCTGAACAACCGATATGAGAATCGTAGTAACGGATGGCCATACGTTAAATCCCGGGGATCTTCGCTGGGAGGGACTTCAGGCGCTGGGTGATGTGGTGATTCACGACCGAACGCCGGAAGACCTCGTTGCCGACCGGTGTAAGTCGGCGGAAGTGATCATTACCAACAAAACGGTTATATCGGCCGGGACCATTACCGGAGCAAAAAAGTTGAAGCTCATTGCTGTTACCGCAACGGGGTTCAATATCGTCGACCTGAAAGCGGCCGACGAAAGGAAGATTCCCGTTTGCAACGTGCCGGGCTATGGAACAGATTCGGTCGCGCAGCATACGTTTGCTTTACTGCTGGAACTGACCAATCATGTCGGCACGAATGCGCAAAGTGTCCGTGAAGGTGCCTGGAGCAGATCGCCTGACTGGTGCTATTCCCGGTTGCCATTGAGCGAACTTCACGGCAAGACGCTGGGCATCGTAGGCTTTGGAAGGATCGGCCGTCAAGTCGGAAAGATTGCCGCGGCATTCGGTATGAAGGTCATTTACCACGACAGGTCCGAAAAGCCCGGTGCTGCTCGAAAGGTTTCTATGGAAGAACTTTTCAGTGCCAGCGATGTAGTCTCGCTCCATTGTTCACTGAAAGATGATAATTATGGCTTTGTCAACGCCCGATTGCTGTCGACCATGAAGCCCACAGCGTTTCTGATTAACACGGCGCGGGGCCAGCTCATCAATGAGTCTGACCTGGCAGTAGCCCTGGGTAACAAAACGATTGCTGCCGCAGCGCTTGATGTGCTGTCGAAGGAACCACCGCCGGCGGATCATCCCCTGGTTGGCCTCGCCAACTGCCTCATTACACCACACAACGCGTGGTTAAGCTTTGAGGCCCGCAGCCGCATCATGAAAACGACGTGCCGCAATGTCGAACAGATGCTGGCCGGCAATCCCCAAAACATTGTTAATTTTAGGTGACTTGTTTTATTGCATGAAAATCGGCTTGTTTATTCCGTGTTATGTCGACCAGTTCTACCCCCGGGTGGCGATCGCGACGCTGGAACTTCTTGAAAAACTTGACGTCAATGTAACCTACCCGCTGAACCAAACCTGTTGCGGTCAGCCGATGGCAAACGCGGGATTCGAACACATGACCCTTGATTGCAACGCGCTGTTCATTCAGAATTTTAAAGCATTCGACTACGTCGTCGCACCTTCCGGCAGCTGTGTACTGCACATTAAAGAGCACCTCCATCATCCGTCACTCGAAGACGAAGCCACGCCGATACGGCACAACGTAATGGAGCTCACCGAGTTTCTGGTAGACGTTTTGAAAGTTGATCGTATCCCTGCGGTCTTTCCGCATCGTGTGGGCTTTCACCAAAGCTGTCATGGGCAGCGCGGACTACACCTGTCGCAAATGAGCGAGCTGGTAGCCCCGCCATTTTCCAAACCGGAAAAATTGTTGCGCATGGTGAAAGGGTTAGAACTGGTAAACCTCAAAAGGACGGACGAATGCTGCGGTTTTGGTGGTACTTTTGCCATTACAGAGGAAGCCGTATCTGTAAAAATGGGGAAAGACCGGGTGGCAGATCACCTCGGGCATGGCGCGGAATTTATCACCGGTGGTGACATGAGTTGTCTCATGCACATGGAGGGAATTCTGAAGCGCGCGGGCAGTAAGGTTCAGGTGAAACACATCGCGGAAATTTTAAA
>DASPJC010000255.1:0-3205 GCA_035628815.1 Ohtaekwangia sp.
CATGGGTGCTGCCCTGAACGCGGGTCCCTTCAAACCATCCCGGCTCGAGAACATAAGCGATATCGCCGGAACGTTTTGTGTGATAACCACGACCTACCATTCCTTTTATGCCGCCAGCGTCGTAGTCGGTTTGACGCAGCATATTTTCACTGTATACATTGGCGATGCCCTCACTGGCCGTCAGATACTTCATAATCAGTTCGGTGGCAATCAGCATATCGACGCCGGATGAACGGAGATCGCCGGCAAACGCAGAGGCATTCAGAAAGATCTGGCCGTTGCTCATGTTCTCGATGATTTCACGGCCGGGAAAGTATTTCAGGAGGTAAGCTTCGAGGTTCGCCCTCAGGTGGGCCTCATGAAAGTAACCGGCGGGAACCTTATTGTCGCGAAGGTATTGCGGCACTTCGGCCACGCCATGATCAGCAGTCAGGAACACGGTATAACTGCCTGTTCCGACTTTCTCATCCAGGGTTTTGAGAAGTCCTTCGATCGCTTTGTCGAGCCGGAGGTAAGTATCCTCCACCTCAACGGAATTCGGTCCCATGGAGTGACCAATAGCATCAGGGGTAGAATAGGAGATCGTCAGAAAGTCGGTGGTGTTGTCGCTTCCGATTCCCTCTCCTTCTATGGCAGCCAGGGCCAGCTCGGTCAGGTAGTCGTTCGCAAAAGGCGTATTGACCAGCAGATCGTAGTTGCCATTGGCTGCGCGCAGTTCCCTGAGGTTGTAAGGGAAGACCGGCTTTGCTTTTCCCTTGAATTTATTTTCGTAGGGTGAATCATCGGGACCACTTGCCGTGTATTGTTCAATCGGATACAGTGTATTCCAATCCTGATTTAGATAACCATCGGCCAGTTTGCGCTGGTGAAATTTGTTGAGCCAGCCCGGAAGATCGCTTCTGTAGAAGGTGCTGGTAATAAATTGCCCGGTATTATGATCATACCAGTATGCGCCGTCTGCCATGTGACCCGCCGGGAGTACTGCGCCCCTGTCTTTTATGGAAACGCCGATTACGCGGGCCCGCTTTTGCGTAAAGATCTTCAGTTCGTCGGTGATGGTAGTCGATTGCATCCGCGCCGGCGAAACATCGCCGTTGCCTTTCTCATTACCCACGGGTTTGTATCGTCCATCCTCCACACAGTTCACCATGCGGCGTGTGTACTTGTCATAAAAGTCGTTGCCGATAATACCATGAACCGATGGTGTTGCGCCGGTATAAACAGAGGCGTGCCCCGGACCCGTATAGGTTGGTGCGTAGTTATAATGACCGTTTTTCACCATGAACCCGTCATTCATCATCCGCCGGAATCCCCCGTCGCCAAATTTTTCGTAAAAACGGTAGAGATATTCCTGGCGCATCTGGTCGACCACGATGCCGACTACCGCTTTAGGCCTGTCGGCAATATCCTGGGCGAAGGTTACCGGGGCACAAGACATGACGAACAGATAAAACAGAATTCTTTTCATAGTATGGGTGTCAAACGCAAAGATAAATCATTGTCCGGTGTGGCCGCATCACACGATATTAATCTATACAGACGGTTCATTAGGGCCGCTTGCCGGCACAATAGATCCTTTCGTAGTCGTCCTGTTCATACACTTCCTTGCGAAGCATTCTGCCGTCGTGCGCATAGTAGATGACCACGAAGAGAGAAGCCTCCTCAACGTGCTTTTCGGTAAAATAAAGTGGCACATCGGGCGATCCCACATTCACGATATCACTGAAATTGACCGGGATTACCACGCCATGGCTACTGGAAATCACGCCATAGTTGACACCCTGTTTCAGGATGACAAGTTTTTCAAATGGCGTATCACGGAGAAACCACAAGGCGGTGATATCGTCCATGACAGGTTCCCGCTTCCTGATATCGTACAGCATCCAACGGGTATCCTTCCGCATGAGCGCAACAGAGTCGTTCCAGAAACGAATTTCCGAAAATTCAAAATTGCTAAGGGGTTTGTTGTCCCATCCAATGAGCCCGCAGGCTTTATCTTTGCACGCGATCAGGATATCAGCATTGTAGGAAATTATATTTTTGTTGTATTCGGGCGCGATGAGCTTCCCGCGTGACAGGTCATACAGCCCGAATTTCATCGCCTTCAACAATGAGATCGTGCCGTCTTTTACTGTTCCGATGGCGTCGTAAATCATGGGCAGTATCACTTTTCCCTCCGCCGTAATCAGACCCCGCTTGTCTTTTTTAACGGCGGAAAATGTTCCGTTGCCGGTATGTTGCAGTTTGTCGTAGCCGACAGTAAATAATGCATTTCCCTTCTCGTCATATAAAATTTTTCTGTCCTTTTGTCCCGCGATAATAAATGACGACGAGTCGATGCCTGCAACAAATAAAAGGTTCACCGCACGCGGCAGCTTTTTCACGACGTCGTGCCTGAAATGAATGTCAACGCTATCTTGTGTGAAAGCCGTTAGCAATGGCCCATGAAAAGCGACCGAGTCGTAAGCCGCATTGGATATCGCGCCATGCTCACGCATAATTTTCCATTGCCCCTCCGACCGGATGACAATCCAGGGCATGCGAATCCTGATGTCCGGCACGGTTTGCAGCAACCGTCCCTGCTGATCATATAGTGTAATACCATCCGGGCCGCTTCGCTGTGCTCCAAAAAAAGCAGGTTGAAGGGCGCCGTCTTCAAGAGGAACATGGCTGGACAGTGACGCGGTTAGCAGCCCTTCGCGTTCGCCGGTACGAACCCAAAGCAGGCCGTCAGCCCACGGCTTTACCTGGTCAAAAGGTCCCGCAATCTGGAGTGGCTCCCGGTTCGCCATGGCCGCGACATCTTCGGCCCGCGCCAGGCTGATAATACCATCCCTGTGAAGCTGGATCACGTTGCCACTACCGGTAATCTCGTCCCAGTCCTCCAAAAGTTTTCGCCCTGTTAATGTCCACAGTGACAAGCGTTTGTCTTTCTGAAGGGCTATGAATTTTCCGGCGACCAGCCTGGCTCCGTCAACGCATCCACTGTCGATCCGGAAACCTGACTTATGCAGCACCGACAGGCATTGATCCGTTTCAACGAGTAAAAATCCGTTTCCCAACTCTTCGAGCGATGTAACATGACCATCCAGCAAGGGTACACCACGCCGGCTCACCAGTTTGTCGGGCAGCACGAGGACATCTTCGGTGATATTGCCGCAGTAATAGCTGAGATCGATATCACTTGCCTCTGCCCCGATCACTT